>JAFAWL010000112.1 GCA_019241805.1 Actinomycetota bacterium | reverse complement strand
TCAGTTTGTCGCGCTCGGCCGCGGACGTGCCGAACGGCACGAGGTCGTCGTCGTGGAATGTGATGCCCCAGGCACCGAGCTCGGCCAGTCGATGCACTGCCTCGACCGGATCGAGCGGGCCGCGCGTCGCATCGCCGAAGGGATCTCGCCCCTGCCACCCGACCGTCCAGAGTCCGAAGCTGAAGTGATCGTCACGGGTCGGCGTCGGCATGCCCGGCTCCTGTCATGCAAGATTGGTTGAAGGCAAGTTTGTTGGAGGCAAAAACTTATTACGCCTGATGACACGGTACACCGGGTGATCCGCGATCGACCCGCTGCAGGGGTGGTCAGACAGCGGGGCGGTGGTCAGACAGCGGGACGGTGCTCAACCTCGGACGCAGTGACAGGATCGGCGTATGACCGATCCCCGGGCGGGCCGGCCGGCCCAGCCGAGCGACCTCGTCGACATCGCCACGCTGATAACGGCGTACTACGCCGAACACCCCGACCCGAGCGTGCCTGCCCAGCGGGTCAGCTTCGGCACGTCCGGCCACCGAGGGTCATCGCTGGCGCTGACGTTCAACGAGGACCACATCGTCGCCACCAGCCAGGCGATCTGCGAATACCGCGCGGCGCAGGGAATCGACGGGCCGCTGTTCCTCGGCGCGGACACCCACGCCCTGTCGGAGCCCGCGACCGTATCCGCTCTGGAAGTCTTCACCGCCAACGACGTGACCGTGCTGGTCGACTCGCGTCGCGGCTACACGCCGACACCCGCGGTTTCGCGGGCGATTCTCGCCCACAACGCAAGCGGACCGAGTCACCGCGCCGACGGTGTGGTCGTCACCCCGTCGCACAACCCGCCGCCCGACGGCGGCTTCAAGTACAACCCGCCGGACGGCGGACCGGCCGGGACCGAGATCACCGGCTGGATCCAGGACCGGGCCAACGAGTTGCTCGCCGCCCGACTGGACGGAGTCAGGCGGCTGCCCTACAGCCGCGCCCGCACGCTCGCGCAGGACTTCGACTTCCTCGACGCCTACGTCGGCGAGTTGGAACATGTCCTCGACCTGGGGGCGATCAAACGGGCAGGTGTACGGATCGGGGCCGACCCGCTCGGCGGCGCCAGCGTCGCCTACTGGGGCGCAATCGGCGATCGTTACGGTCTCGAGTTGAGCGTCGTGAATCCGGCCGTCGACAAGACCTTCGGCTTCATGACCCTCGACTGGGACGGCAAGATCCGCATGGACTGCTCGTCGCCGTCGGCGATGGCATCGTTGATCTCGCGGCAGGACGAGTTCGATGTCGCGACCGGCAACGACACCGACGCCGACCGGCACGGAATCGTCACCCCCGACGGGGGCCTGATGAATCCCAACCACTACCTGTCCGTCGCGATCGCCTATCTGTACGCGCATCGCACCGGATGGCCGGCGGGCGCGGCGATCGGCAAGACACTCGTCAGTTCTTCCATGATCGACCGGGTGGCCGCATCCCTGGGTCGGAAGCTGCTCGAAGTACCCGTCGGGTTCAAGTGGTTCGTTCCTGGTCTGGTCGACGGATCGGTGGCCTTCGGCGGTGAGGAGAGCGCCGGCGCCTCGTTCCTCCAGCGCGACGGTTCGGTCTGGACGACCGACAAGGACGGCATCCTGCTGTGCCTGCTGGCATCTGAGATCACCGCCGTCACCGGGCGGAGCCCGTCGCGGCTCTACCGCGAACTGACCGCAGAACACGGTGATCCGGCCTACGCCCGAATCGATTCGCCGGCGACGCGGGAGCAGAAAGCGGTGCTGGCCCGACTGTCACCCGACCAGGTCGACGCCGACACCCTGGCCGGCGACAAGATCGAGGCCAAGCTCACCACGGCGCCGGGAAACGGCGCGAGCATCGGCGGCCTGAAGGTCGTCACTGCATCGGGCTGGTTCGCCGCGCGCCCCTCTGGCACCGAGGACGTCTACAAGCTTTACGCCGAGTCGTTCCGTGGCCCCGAACACCTCAGCCGGGTGCAGGACGAAGCCCGGGCAATCGTCCAGGCCGCGCTGACCTGATCGAGACGCTCCCGTTCGCCCGACGACGTCGGCTCAGCCGAGGCAGCGTTCGTTGACGACGAGCCGGCCGACACCGCCGGGCAGAACCGTGTAGAACTCGCTGACCGGGCCGTTGACCGCGGGCCAGCTCTGCAGCAGGACGCCGGTGGCCCCGTTCAAGCACGACAGCCCGCCGTTCGCGCCTCGAATCCAGATGTCGTTCACACCACCGGAGATCACAACGCCCGGCGCGGTGATCTCCGGAAGCGGATCGGCCTTCGACTGCGCCAGCGAGTTCTGATCCAGCTGCACGAGCTGGAAGTCCGCGCCGAACCCGCCGACCCAGATCGCATTGCCGGCGATCGCGATCGTCGGTTGCCCGACCGCGACCAATGCGCCCGGGTGCAGCGCGCCGTCGAAATTCACCGCGTCGATCTGTACGGGGCCGGCCCCGACCGCGACCAGGAGCCGCTGCCGGGCAGCGTCGAGCGTCACTGCCGATACGATGCGGGCGGCCACGAGCTGACGGGATGCGCTGGCTTGCGGCGTCAAGTAGTCCAGGCCGGTCGGCGTGCCGAGGTAGAGCCGCCCGGCCCAGGCGGCCGCGCCGGAGGTCGGACCCGCGAGGTGCACGGTCGAGATGAGGCGCAGGTCGATGTCGAAGGCGATGGCCTGGTCGGCGGTGACCAACCACAACACCCGACCGAGCGCGTCGTAGGTCAGGATCGGCGAACTCTCCACCGGGGCGGGCACGCTGCGTGTGATCAGCGCGGCATTGCCGTCGATCTCGACCAGGCGATTCGGAAGCGCTGCGTAGATGACGTTGGCCACCGCGGTCATGGCCAGCGGCGTCGTGTCGAGAGCGACCAGTGGCTGGGTAACGCTGGGCAGTGCCCGGCTCGGCGCTGACGCCCTCGGTAGGGGCACCGTCTGCAGCCGATCGATCGCCGGGCGATGTCCATGCGCCCCTGGGACGGTCGTGCCGACCAACAGCCAACGTGAACCCGCCCCGGGCACGACCAGAACCAGCGCCGCGGCAACCGCCGCGGCGACCCCGATGACCCGTGCGAGCGGCGTACTTCGTCGCGGACGTCGCTGGCCGGCAGCGATCACGTCGCGGTCGTCGGGCGCGCCGACCGGCTCGTCGGCGTCGACGACCTCGATGTCGACGCGGTGCGTGTCCACGCTCGCCTCCATCCCGGGACATCGACGGTAGCTTTCTCTCGGCTCCACGGCGAGATGCGGGAAACGGTTCGAGCCCATGGCAGGCTCGTGCCATGGACGGACGGATCGAGCGAGCCGGCGAACACGCCACTCCTGATCCGAGCGTGTCCGGGTCAACCACGCCCGATCCGAAACCCGAGGACGAGCCGACCCTGCGCAGCGTCGAGGCGGCCGAGGCCGCCGAGCAGACCGGCGACGCGGTGGTTCCGGACGGCACGGACGGTGTCGAGTCAGCCCCTGCTCCCGTCGACTCGCCGGCGGTCCCCGTCGACGCCGTCCAGGATCGGCGGATCAAGCCGCTCATCCTCGGCCGGCGTCGCTCGATCGTGAGTAGCGCGATCCTGTTCTCGGTCGGCGCCGGACTCGCCTACGTACTGCTCCTGGCGATCGAAGAGCTGCGCACGGTCATGATCATGTTGGCGTTGGCCGTGCTGATCGCGTTGACCCTGGAACCCTTGGTACGCCTGCTCAATCGCCGCGGTGTGCCGCGATGGGCGGCGGCTCTGATCAGTTGGCTGTTCGCGGTAGCGGTGATGGTGGCCCCGGTCGTGCTCGCGGTGCGGGCGGCAAGCACCCAGCTCCCGCACCTGATCAACGACGTGCCGGACCTGATCCGGCGGGCCGAAAGTCATCTGGGCAGCCTGGGAACCAAGTTGCAGAGTCTGACCAGCAACTCCGGCAAGTCCGGCGGCGTCTCAGCCGACAAGGTCGTGACGTACGTGCTGACGGGCGGCCAGGTCATCTTTGACGCCCTGGCCGACACGGTGGTGGTGGCCGCGCTATCGCTCTGGCTCTCGATTGCCATGCCGGGCCTGACCGAACTGTTCTACCGGTTGGTCGCGCGTAGTCGCCGGCCCCGCGTCGAGACGATCACCAACGAGGTGCTCGACCAGGTCAGCAAGTTCATGCTCGCGAACGTGCTGACGTCAATCCTGGCCGGGGTGGCCACCTGGGCTTGGGCCCTCGGTTTCGGCATCCCTTACGCATTGCTGCTCGGGGCGCTGGTCGCCGTACTCGATCTGATCCCGACCGTCGGTTCGACGATCGGGGGCATCGTCGTCAGCCTGGTCGCGCTCACCGTCGGCTTGCCAGTGGCGATCGCGACCGCCGCCTTCTACATCGCCTTCCGGCTGCTGGAGGACTACGTCATACAGCCGCGGGCCATGCGCTACAGCGTCGAACTGCCGGGCGTGATCACCGTGCCGGTGGTGCTGATCGGTGGGGCCGTGCTCGGCATCCCGGGGGCGTTGTTCGCGGTGCCGGTCGCACTGGTCGTACGGGTGCTCGTGCGAGACATCGCCCTACCGGCCATCGATCGCGCCTAGCTTCAGCCGCAAACTGCGTCGACCAGGGCACAATCGCCGTCTGAACCATAGGATCGAGCGACCTTCCGCTCGTCGATGATTGCCGAACCGGTGGTCAGATCGGGCGGATCGAGCGACGAGGACGAGGCAGCAATGGCCGAAAAGGGCGCTGAGCTGACGCCGATCGAGGTTGCCGTCTATCGACGCCTGATCGACCCGCCCGGACTCGGCGTCGAGTCGCTCGTGCGCGAAGTGGGCCTGCCCCACCCAGAGGTGGCCGCAGCGTTGGCCAACCTGGTCGAGCTGCGCCTACTACGCCACGAAGACAACCGCCGCTACGTCGCGGTCAGCCCGGACCTGGCCGAGGCCGAAGCGCTCGGTAGCGAAGAACTTGAACTGAGTGCACGACGGGCCGAGATCGAGCGGCTACGAACTCGCATCCGTCGTGTCCTGCCGCAGTGGACGGACGCGGCACGCGCACGGGTGGACGTCGGCGCCACCGAGCTAGTCACGGAGGCCGAGGCGATCACCAACGTCTTGATGCACTTCGCCGAAAGCTGCGAACGGGAGGTGCTGTCGGTTTCCCCCGAACGCGTCCCCGAACGCCTCGACGGGCGCACGCGCAGGGCCAACCTGTACTCGCTCGGACGTGGTGTGCAGATTCGGGCGCTGTACACCCACTCGGCCTTACGTGATCGCGCGACTCGCACCTACCTCAGCGATCTCGCCGAGAACGGGGCGCAGATTCGGGCGGCGGCCACGCTTCCCGGTCGCAGCCTGGTCATCGATCGCGAGGTCGCACTGTTACCCGTGCCGTTCGAGGACGGCTCGCGCCCCGGACTCGCGGTCGTGCGGGAGCCGCACCTCGTGGCCTGGGTCGTCGACATGATCGAGCGGCTGTGGGCGGACGCCACGACGCTGAAGGATCTGCTCGAAGGAGGGCCGCTGACCGGTGAGCTCGACCAGACGCGCGCCGCAATCCTGCGCATGCTGGCCGAGGGGGAGAAGGACGAGGCGATCTCGCGCCGACTGGCCATCTCGGTGCGCACGTGTCGTCGCTACATCGCCGACTACATGGCGCAGGTCGGCGCCACCAGCCGGTTCCAGGCCGGCGTGATCGCCGCTCACGAGGGTCACCTGGGTTCGACGATCGAGACGACGATCGGCTAGGCCGTGCCCGATCCGATCGCCGATCTGGTGCAAGCAGCGACCGATCTGTCGGTGCGTCCGGGACGGCGACTGCTCGGCATCACCGGCCCACCCGGGTCCGGCAAGACGGTGCTCGCCGAGACGCTCGCCGCGGCCCTGGGCCCGCGGGCGGCGCTCGCCCCGATGGACGGCTTTCACCTGGCCGGTGCGGAACTCGTGCGGCTGGGCCGCACCGAACGCAAGGGTGCGCCCGACACCTTCGATGCCTACGGATACGTCGCCCTCGTGAAGCGTCTGCGAAGCGCGGACGAGCCGGTCGTGTACGCCCCACGCTTCGACCGCACCATCGAGGAACCGATCGCGGCGGCGATCGAGATCGCCCGTGAGGTCGCTCTGGTGATAACCGAGGGCAATTACCTGCTCGCAACCGATGAACCGTGGTCGACGGTGGCGGGTCTGCTCGATGAATGTTGGTTCGTCGAATCCGACGAGAGACTTCGCCTGCGTCGGTTGATCGACCGGCACGTCACCTACGGGCGCTCGGCCGAGCAGGCGCACGAGCGAGCGACGGGATCCGACGCCCGTAACGCTCGGATCGTCGCCGCTACTCGCAGCCGGGCGACCCGGGTGGTGCGCGTGCCCGGCCTAGCTGTGGGTTCGCGCACCTGACCCGAGCCGCCCGGCCCGGCCGAGATCAGGCCGCCGCCACCACCGCAGCGGCCTCGTTGTCGGCCTCGCCGCCCTCGACATCAGCATCAGCCAGCGCCGACGCCAGGATCTCGGCGACATCCGCGACCAGCCGGACCTCCACGTGGGCCAGTACGTCGGCCGGCACGTCGTCGAGGTCGGGCTCGTTGCGCTGAGGCAGGAAGACGGTCGTCAATCCGGCGCGTTGCGCGGCGAGCAGCTTCTGCTTCACACCACCGATGGGTAGCACCCGCCCGTTCAACGTCACCTCCCCGGTCATGCCGACCTCGGAGCGCACCGGGCGACCGGTCGCCAGCGAAGCCAGCGCCGTCACCATGGTTACGCCGGCGGACGGCCCGTCCTTGGGAACCGCTCCGGCCGGGACGTGGACGTGGACGGTCCGATCGAGTCGCGTGGGGTCGATGCCGAGTGCCTCGGAGTGCGAACGCACGTAGGACAACGCGATCTGCGCCGACTCCTTCATGACGTCGCCGAGCTGGCCGGTGAGCTTGAGACCGGCCGGCGTCTCGCCCGTTGCCGTCGCTTCGATGAACAGGACGTCGCCGCCCGTGCCGGTCACGGCCAGGCCCGTGGCCACACCCGGGACGGAGGTACGTTCGGCCGACTCCGGAGTGAAGCGAGGCCGCCCGAGGTAATCCCGGAGTTGGCCGACGCTCACCTCGACCGGAGCCAGGGCCGGATCGGTCGCGAGCTTCGTGGCCACCTTCCGCAACACCTTGCCCAGCGCCCGTTCGAGTTGGCGCACGCCCGCCTCACGCGTGTAGTCGGCGGCGATCTCGCGCAGCGCGTCGTCGGTGATCATGACGTCGGCTGCCTCCAGCGCCGCGCGCTCCAACTGCCGAGGCAGCAAGTGCTCGCGAGCGATAGCGACCTTGTCCTCCTCCGTATAGCCGTCGAGCGTTACGAGCTCCATCCGGTCCAGCAGGGCCGCCGGAATCGACTCGACGGCGTTGGCCGTGGCGATGAAGACCACATCGCTCAAATCGAGTTCGATCTCCAGGTAGTGGTCGCGGAACGTGTGGTTTTGTGCGGGGTCGAGCACTTCGAGCAGGGCGGCGGCCGGGTCGCCCCGGAAATCGGCGCCGAGCTTGTCGACCTCGTCGAGGAGAACCACCGGGTTCATCGAACCGGCCTCGCTGATCGCCCGCACGATCCGTCCGGGCAACGCGCCGACGTAGGTGCGGCGGTGGCCACGGATCTCGGCCTCGTCCCGCACGCCCCCCAGAGCGACCCGGACGAACTTGCGATCCAGGGCGCGCGCAACGCTTTCCCCCAGCGAGGTCTTGCCGACTCCGGGCGGACCGGCCAACGCGAGCACGGCGCCCGAGCCTCGGCCACCGACCAGCTCCAGGCCACGCGAGACCCGGCGGGCGCGTACCGCCAGGTACTCCACGATGCGGTCCTTGACGTCCTCCAGACCGTGGTGGTCGGCGTCGAGCACCTCCCGCGCCGTCGTGACATCGGTCCGGTCAGTGGTCTTCACGGCCCAAGGGAGGTCGAGAACGGTGTCGAGCCAGGTGCGGATCCAGCCCGATTCGGGGCTCTGATCGCTGGCTCGCTCGAGCTTGGCGACCTCGCGCAGCGCGGCCTCGCGGACGCCGTCGGGCAGCTGCGCGGCCTCGACCCGGGAACGATAGTCGTCCGCACCCTCGGGCTCTCCTTCGCCGAGCTCCTTGCGGATGGCGGCCAGCTGC
>JAFAWL010000003.1 GCA_019241805.1 Actinomycetota bacterium | reverse complement strand
CATGCTCGAGCGGGGATGTGAGAGCGAGCTGGAAGTGTGGGGCATGCACCGCGTGTTCGTCGGGCCAGGTATCGATCATGGCCGGTGGCAGTACGCAATCGAGGTACGAGGACGAAAGTATCGGATCGACCTAGCCTTCGTCGCTGAGAAGGTTGCGGTCGAACTAGACGGAGCGGCGTTTCACGGCAGCATCGAGCAGCGAGAGAGAGATCTGCGACGAGATGCTGCACTGGCCTCGATTGGTTGGCTCACGCTTCGCTTCAGCTACGAACGCCTGCACCGCGACGTGGCAGGCGTTCGACGCGACGTACGCGGCGTTCTCGCCGGTCGCAAGCCCTAGCCGGCGGGTGACGACACCCGCAGGTCTACTGCGCGACATGCCGCGTGTCGCGCAGCACACGTGCGGATGCCCCCGGGCCAGTGGCGGGCGCGGCTGACTCGAGCCGAATTAGGCGGACTTTTCGCGGCGCTCTCGTTTGGGTGTCTCTCGCGGCACGAGGGTCGGGTAGACGTGGTCGAGCACGGTCTCGCGAGTGATGACGACGCGGGCGACGTCCTCGCGCGAGGGCACCTCATACATCACGGAGAGCAGGACCTCTTCCATGATGGCGCGCAGACCGCGGGCGCCGGTGCCGCGCAGTACGGCCTGATCCGCGATCGCCTCCATGGCGTCGTCGCTGAATTCGAGATCGACGTTGTCGAGTTCGAACAGCTTGGCGTACTGCTTGACCAGCGCATTGCGCGGCTCGGTGAGGATCTGGACCAGCGCGTCACGATCGAGCGGCCGAACCGAAGTGATCACCGGAAGTCGTCCGATGAATTCGGGGATGAGCCCGAACTTCATCAGGTCCTCGGGCATCACGTCGGAGAAGACGTCGCGCGTCTCCTTCTCGAACTTGGTCCGAAGCTCCGCTCCGAAGCCGAGGCCCTTCTTCCCGACGCGCGACTCGATGATGGTGTCGAGCCCGGCGAACGCACCCCCGACGATGAACAGCACGTTGGTGGTGTCGATCTGGATGAATTCCTGATGCGGATGCTTGCGCCCACCCTGCGGCGGCACCGAGGCCGAGGTGCCCTCCAAGATCTTGAGCAGCGCCTGCTGCACACCCTCTCCGGAGACGTCGCGGGTGATCGACGGGTTTTCCGCCTTGCGGGCGATCTTGTCGACCTCATCGATGTAGATGATGCCTGTCTCGGCCCGCTTGACGTCGTAGTCGGCCGCCTGGATGAGCTTGAGCAGGATGTTCTCCACGTCCTCGCCGACGTAGCCGGCCTCGGTCAGCGCGGTTGCGTCGGCGATCGCGAACGGCACGTTGAGGATCCGCGCGAGCGTCTGGGCCAACAGCGTCTTGCCGCAGCCGGTCGGCCCGAGCAGAAGGATGTTCGACTTGGAGAGCTCTATACCCTCCTCGTGCACCGGCGGCCCGGCCTGGACCCGCTTGTAGTGGTTGTACACGGCGACCGAGAGGATCTTCTTGGCGTACTCCTGCCCGACGACATAGTCATTGAGGAAGTCGAAGATCTCGCGCGGCTTGGGCAAGTCCTCGAAGCTCAACTCCGCGGATTCGTCACGCTCCTCGGCGATGATGTCGTTGCAGAGATCGATGCACTCGTCGCAGATGTAGACGCCGGGACCGGCGATCAGCTTCTTGACCTGCTTCTGGGTCTTCCCACAGAAGCTGCACTTGACGAGGTCCCCACCCTCACCGAACTTGGCCACCCGATTGCTCTCCCGTCCGTCCGAACTCTGTCCGACTGGTCCTATGCGGCGCCGATGGCCTCGAGCGGAGCGACCGTGCGGGCCGTGATGACCTCGTCGATCACACCGTAGGTGACCGCCTCTTCCGCGGTCATGATGAAGTCACGGTCGGTGTCCTGGGCCACCTTCTCCTGCGTCTGGCCGGTGTCCTCCGCCAGCATGTGCGAGAGCAGGTCCCGCATGCGGAGGATCTCCTTGGCCTGCAGCTCGATGTCGCTCGCCTGGCCCTCGACGCCTCCCCACGGCTGGTGCAGGAGGATGCGGGCGTGCGGCAGGGCGAACCGCTTGCCCTTGGCGCCGGCGGCCAGGAGCACAGCCGCCGCCGAAGCGGCTTGGCCGAAGCAGAAGGTCGAGACGTCCGCCTTGATGAACTTCAGCGTGTCGTAGATCGCGAACAGCGCCGTGATCTCACCGCCGGGCGAATTGATGTAGAGGTGGATGTCCTTGTCAGGCTCCTCGGACTCGAGGAACAACATCTGCGCGCAGACCAGATTCGCCACCGTGTCGTTGACCGGCGTCCCGAGAAAGATGATCCGCTCTCGCAACAAGCGCGAATAGAGGTCGTACTGCCGCTCACCGCGATTGGTCGACTCGACCACCCAGGGCACGCTGTAGTTGTAGGCCTCAAGGCGGTCAGCCATCGTCTGCA
>JAFAWL010000216.1 GCA_019241805.1 Actinomycetota bacterium | reverse complement strand
CGGATCCACCAGGTCGCATACGTCGAGAACTTGAATCCCTTGGTGTAGTCGAACTTCTCGACCGCCCGGATCAAGCCGAGGTTGCCCTCCTGGATCAGGTCCAGGAACGGCATCCCGTGACCGGTGTAGCGCTTGGCCAGCGAAACGACGAGCCGCAGGTTCGCGCGAAGGAGGTGGTCCTTGGCCCGCTCGCCGTCAATCGCAACGGATCTCAATTCGCGGCGACGGGTCGCGGAGAGCCTCGCGGTGACCTGCATCAAGTGCTCGGCGTACAGGCCGGCCTCGATGCGCTTGGCCAGTTCGACCTCATCGGCCGCGGTCAGCAGTGAGACCTTGCCGATCTCGTTGAGATAGACGCGCACCAGATCGGCTGACGCGGCGACCTCGTCGAGGTCGGCGGCCGGAGCGTCGTCGTCGCTGGCGTCGGTCGCGAGCGCGGCGGCGCTCAGCTCGGCGGCGGTCAGCTCGGACGCCGTCGAATCGGGGGAGGCGAGGTCGACGTCGGCCGGACGCTCGACGACCTCGTCGAGCGCGGGTTCGGCGACGGCCGTCGCCACTCCGCCGCGCCGCGTGCTGCGATGCGCCGAACTGGCGAGCAGCGACTCGGCAGCCCGGGACTTGCGGCCCGATGCGGTTCGTGGAGTTGGCACGTTCATGACCACCTTGCGAAAGATCTGTGACTGCCTCGCCCTATAGTTCGTGGGCAGGGCCCTGGTCGGTTCAGCTGGTCGGCGGACCCCTCCGGTCCGCCGCTTTCGGTTCATCTAGTGCAACGTTCACCGCTGCCAGGTGTTCCCGCCCCCGGGATACGCCTACCTGCTTCTCAGGGCCGACACAGTGCCGGAAATCGAGCCCGGGACCCGCTCAAACCTCGAGGAGCAGCGTCACCGGTCCGTCGTTGATCAGCCCGACGCGCATGTGCGCCCCGAACCGGCCCTCGGCGACCGCCACCGAGCGGGCCCGCAGCTGCGCGACGAACTCGCGCACGAGCGGTTCAGCCTGCGCCCCCGCCGCGGCGGCCGACCAGCTCGGCCGCCGCCCCTTGCTCGTATCGGCGTATAGCGTGAACTGACTCACAGCCAGTACTGCCGACCCGGGCCGATCGGCGAGCGCGGTGTCGTCGGGGAAAACGCGCAGCCGATAGACCTTCTCGGCCAGCCGCTCGGCCTCGCGTGGCCCGTCGCTGTGGGTGACGCCGACCAGGACGAGCAACCCGTCCTCGATGCGTCCTACGAGTTCGTCCCGGACACTCACCTCGGCTCGCTCGACGCGCTGTACCAGTGCTCTCACGCCGCCTCCAGCCGCAGGAAGCCGCGCTGCATCAAGTCCCGCATGACCGGTCCGAGAGCTGCGCGGACCTCGGACTCCGCGGCGTTTGCGCGCAGCGCTGCGAGCGTTGCCAGCAGATCGAGTGGGGTTGATCCGTCGCACGCGCTCACCACCCGGGCCAATGTCTCGTCGCACTCGATCTCCCAACGCAATCCTGAGCCGAGACGCACCGCCAGGCGTGCCCCATCCTCGCCGCGCACCGGCGCGACGGTGACGAGCTCGCAGTCGGCGGCGGCGACCGGCCGCAGCTGCCAGAGACCTTCGTCGGGCATGGCGTCAAGCACACCGCGCGTCGCGAACCAGCGGTCGACGTCAGTGCCGGTCGGCTGGCTGATCGCCTGTGGGACGTCGTCGCAGATGAGGTCGAGCGCCTGGTCGGTGCGCCGAACGGTGACCACGCCCAGGCCCACCGCAGCAATTCCCGCCTTCGCGAACCAGTCCGTCCACCGCCGATAGCGGTCGCGCCACTGGGCGGTGCCGGGTCGCAGGCCCGCGTCGCGTAGCCAGAGGCTCACGTACTCTCCGGGCTCTGCCACCTCGCGCTGCCACACCCACGCGCGGCACTCGCACCCGTGTAACCACGTCGCGATCCGCTCCTCCCAGCTCGTCTCGCCGTCGATGACCCAGTTCGCCAGCAACTGACCGGTCCCGCCCGGGGTGAGGTGCGCGGTCAGGCCGGTCACCAGCCGCCGGCACAGCTCGTCGCCGGGCAGGCCACTGTCCCGGTAGTCGTGGCCGCCGTCGCCGCTGCTCCAGCCCGGCGAGACCACGAACGGTGGATTGGCGACGATCTGATCGAAGCGCCGGCCTCGTAGGGGTTCGTACAACGAGCCGGCGGCGAGCTGCCACCGTTGGCCGCTCAGCCCGGCCGTGAGAGCGGCCAGTCGAAGCGCCCGCGCGCTGACGTCGGTCGCCAGCACGGCGCCGGCATGGCGGGCCAGGTGCAACGCCTGCACGCCGGACCCGGTGCCGATATCGACTGCGGTCTCGATCTGATGCCGGACCGTCACTCCGGCCAATTGCAGGGATGCCCCGCCGATGCCCAGCACGTGATCGGCCCGGACCGGGCGACCGGTGACGTCCGAACCGAAGTCCGACACGACCAGCCAATCCGGGCCGCCGAGTTCCCCGTACGGCCTGACCTCGACTGCGGCGTCCACGATTCCGGCTCGTTGTCGGACCAAGCCGGCGCGCCTGAGCCGCTCGAGCACCGACGCGGATAGCGCGTCCACGAACAGTCGTTCCGGCATCGCTTGTCGAAGCAGGAACAGCTTGACCAGCAGCGCGATGCCGTCCCGGCGATCATCGAGCACCACAGCGACGCCGTCGTGATCGCCGCGCTCCAGGCGGCTCTGTCCGAGCGGCCCGATGACGTCGAGGACGGCCGGTGCGGTGAATCCCGCCAGGTCGTCGCGAAGGCGCAAAAGCAGGTCGGACGAGCGCGGCTCCACGCTTGCGCATCCTGCCGTACGAGCGGTCGGCAGGGTTTGTCGCAACCGGGCCGCGCCTGCCGAACGAATTCGGTGACATGATGAGGAATATGCGTCGATCTCGGCATCCGGACGTCGCGCTCATCACGAGCGCGCCGACGAGCCCGAACGACGAATACAACCGCCGTCGCAAGCGCTACGCGCTGATGATGTCGGCCCGCGCCGTCTGTGTGGTGCTGGCGGCCCTCACCTACCGGTTCTCGATCTGGCTCGCGCTCGCGCTGGTCGTGGGCGGCGCGGTGCTCCCGTGGTGCGCCGTGCTTATCGCGAATGATCGCCCCGCTCGCAAGCGACGACCGGTCACTCCGTTGGTGAACGTCCCCAGGGAGAAGGCGCTGCCGCCCGGTCGTGACAACGAGCGCACGGTCGACGGCTGACCTGGCAGAATCGTGACCGTGACCTCGACGCAGACCCTTGAGTCACCGAAGACCGCGGACGCCGACAGCGCCGATCGGGTCTTTCACTACGTGCGGAAGTCGAAGATCGCCGAAAGCGCCGTGATGGGCAACATGGTCCAAGCGCTCTGCGGCGAGATCTTTCCGGTGACGCGCTCGCCGAAACCGGGCTCGCCCGTTTGCGCCCGGTGCAAGGAGATCTACGAGTCGCTTCCGCCCGGCGGCGGCTCCTCAGACTGATCGGCCGGCTCGACCTGACGCCACGCCTTGGGGTCCAGAACCCGGGGTGGACGACCCGGTGCGGGAAACTGACGCTCGATCGCGGCGTTGAACTCGGCACCCAGCAGCACGCCGAGCGCGAGGATGTAGAAGAACAGCAACGCCGCGACTGGTGCCGCCAGCGTCCCGTAGGCATGGTTGTGGCTCAGGATGAAGTGGATATAGGCCCGGAGCCCCTCTGACCCGGCGAGGAACACCAGCATCGCCAGCAGAGCGCCGGGAACGCCGCGCAGCCATGGCAGCCGACGCGGCGGTGCCAGGTGATAGAGCGTCGCCAGTCCGATCAGAAGTAGCACGACGATTACCGGGTAGTACAGGCTGTCGACGATGGTGCTGGCGATGTCCTTCTCGCCGCGGGGAATGAGCCGGACGATCAGCGTCGGTCCGAGGACCAACATCGGGAGCACGATCACGCCGACCAGGATCGAGCCGAGGAACAGCCAAAGGGCAAGGATGCGGCTGCGCACCGGGCCGCGCAGGTCGCGCATGCCGTACGCGATCGTGATCGTGTTGACGAATGTGGCGGTCGCCGACGAGCCGGCCCACAGTGCGAGTAGGAAGCCGACGCTGATCACGTCCGCACGACCACCCCGCAGGACCTCGTTCAATATCGGTTTGATCAGCTGCTCGACGACCTCGGGGCTGAACGCTTTGCTGAACGTCTTCTCCAGCTGGGTCTCGGTGCGCGCGAGCGTCGCGTGACCGATCAGCCGGGAGAAGTACCCCAGGGTGGCGATCAGCGCCAGCAGCAGCGAGGGCAGGCTCAACAGCTGCCAGAACGCCGCTTCGGCCGACAGCCCCAGCACTCGATTGCGCCACGCCGTCGCGACAGCGCGACGAAGCAGGCCCGGCAGCGCGGCGAGCGCCCGCAGAAACCGCCGCCCCCTCACGGCTGACCAGTGTGCCGGACCTGGGGCCGCATCCCGCTCGGCGCGTCTGCGTGTCGACACGGGCGCCGGTCGATTAACCTGGCACCCGATGCCCCGAGGCCGGCCCGGCCCGGGGCATCCGAGTCGGTCGGCGCAGTCGTGCCGCCCCCGAGGACCGAGCGTCGCGCCCGGTACCGAAGCAACGTTCGACCGCGAAGGGTGAAGCTTGGCCGCGCCGCACCGTCGTCCGATCGGCTCTGCCGGACTACGGGTCTGGCAGCGCCAGGCATTGACGCGCTACCGCGATGAGGCGGCCAGAGACTTCCTGGTCACCGCGACGCCTGGCTCGGGAAAGACCACCTTCGCGCTCGCCCTGGCGACCGAACTGCTCGCGCGTCGGGCGATAGAACGGGTCGTGGTCGTCTGTCCGACCGATCATCTGCGCACCCAGTGGGCCGAGGCCGCGGAGCGGGTCGGGCTGGCCCTCGATCCGGAGCTGCCGAATTCGGTGGGCGCGGTCCGCGCCGGCCTGACCGGCTACGTGACTACCTACGCGCAGGTCGCCGCCAAGCCCGGCGTACACGCGGCGCGCAGTTCGGCGCGTCGCACCCTGGTCATCCTCGATGAGGTCCACCACGCCGGTGACGGACTGTCCTGGGGCGATGCCGTTGCCGAAGCCTTCGAACGCGCCGAGCGGCGACTGTGTCTGACCGGAACGCCGTTTCGCACCCGGCCGGATGAGCGCATCCCGTTCGTGCGCTACGACGTCGAGGCCGACGGTGGGCTGGCCAGCCACGCCGACTTCGTCTACGGCTACCGCGAGGCCTTGCGGGACGGCGTCGTCAGGCCGGTCGTCTTCGCCGCGTACACGGGGACCTCGAGGTGGCGCAACAGCGCCGGCGAGGTTGTCGCGGCCAGCCTCACCGAGTCCGCGACCCGGCGCATCGAGGCGACGGCGTGGCGCACCGCGCTCAATCCGCGAGGGCAGTGGGTTGCCCACGTGATCGCGGCCATGGATGAGCGGCTGAGCGAACTGCGGTCCTCGAGCATGCCGGACGCCGCCGGTCTGGTCCTCGCTAGCGACCAGGACGACGCGCGCGCCTATGCCGAGATCGTCGCCCGGGTCACCGGCACCGCCCCCGCGGTCATCGTGTCGGACGACCCGAAGGCGAGTGAGCGAATCGCCCGCTTCGCGGCCGGCGAGGGCCGGATCGCGGTGTGCGTGCGGATGATCTCCGAGGGCGTCGACGTGCCCCGGGCAGCCTGCCTGGCGTGGATGACGTCCTATCGCACGCCGCTGTTCTTCGCCCAGGCCGTCGGCCGCGTCGTCCGGGCACGAGGTGACGGCGAGGTCGCCACGGTGTTCCTGCCTGCGGTGCGGCCCTTGCTTGCGCTTGCGGCGGCGATGGAGGAGGAACGCAACCACGTCGTCCCACCGCCCAGCGGGGACACCTTGGATGTCGAGGTCGCGGAGCGGGCCGAGGGCGAGCCGGACGGGTTCGAGGCGTTGGACGCCGAAGCCGAGTTCGCCCATGTGCTGCATGCCGGCCGGGCCGTGGTCGCCGCGCCCGGCTCCGCGGCCGGACTGGATGCCTCGGACGAGGATTACCTCGGGTTGCCCGGACTGCTCTCGCCGGAGCAGATGGCGCACGTGCTCGCCCGCCGGGACGCCGCACTGCGCAATCGGGCCAGTCAAGCGGTGCAGCGGCCGCTCGAGGCGCCGCCCGAAGTCGTGGCGTGGCGCGCCGCGGCCGACCTGCGCCGCGAGGTGAATCGGCTCGTCTCGGTGCTGGCGGCCCGCACCGATCGGCCGCACGGCCAGGTGCACGCCCAACTGCGCGCCCGCGTTCCCGGACCGCCATCCGCCTCGGCGAGCGCCGAGGTATTGGCGGCTCGACGGGATGTGTTGATGGAGCTGCTCGAACGCTGAGGGTGCGCGGTCTGCGTCACTACGTAGTGTGACTGCGACACTCAAGATGTGACCAGCGGAACCGATGAGTTCGCCAGATGCGAACAACTCGCCGAACGGTGCCTTGTTGGGCATGAGTCGGTGCGTCGGCTGGTTGGATGGGTATCAGGAAGTTGCGAGCGCGATCGTCGGTCATGACATCGAGCAAACGGACTTACTGACGACGAGCAGAACGAGAGAAGGTGCTGGACGTGCCCACGATGACCGCGAACCCATTGACCGCTGCCGATCGCTGCGACCGGTGCGGCGCTCAGGCCTACATTCGCGCGACGCTGCCCTCCGGTGCCCAGCTGCTGTTCTGCGCGCATCACGCTCGCGAATTCGAGCCCGGTCTGCGCGCCGCCGAGGCGGACATCTATGACGAGTCGGTGAGACTGGCTGACACGCCGGGCACGGCGGCCGACGACGAGCATTGATCGTCGCGGTGCGCGGGAAGGTCGCAGAAGCTACGCACCTTCTTTGACGGCGCATGAGTTTTGCGATGCCCAGGCCTGACGGCTTGGGCATCGCTGTTTCTCAGGCCCATGGTCGTGGCCGACGAGGTATGGATCACTGGTAGTAGCAGGCCGTAGCATGGCGGGCGACGACGATCGAGCCGCGTCCCCCCGGCGGTCGAACCGTTCGTCACGCGGGGGCAGATACCCGGGCGGGCGCCCATCACGTCTTCGGCGGGTGGGCGCCGGTCGCGCGCATTTCTCCGCTGGGGAATGCGGGCAACACGACGTCGGCGGCCGGAGCGGCGCGGGCCCTCGGGACAACACTCGCTCGGCCGAGAGCCCGCGCCATGGTCAACCTAGAAGTGGCTTCGACCGCTGTGTGGTCGTTGCGTTACAAGTGCGCAGTCGCAACCAGATCGTGATCTTGACGCGCGAGAGCCGGTTCGCGGCGGTCGCATCACCTGGAACTCGACCTAGGTCTACTTCGACGTCGGTTTCAGCGGCGACCTGAGTCCATTGGCTGAGCACCGGAATGACCAAACACTTGAACCCGACGTAGCCACTTCGGCACGGACCGCTCGTGAATGCGTCGTCGATCCCCCGATGTTCCTGCCCGAATCGAAGGATGCCGTCATGAGGCCAGACAAGCGCATGCGCCCGATCGGCGTTACGGCGATGGTCGCAGGTGTGGGCCTCGCCCTGCTGCTGACCGGCTGCACGGGATCGTCGAAGAAGGCGGCGTCAGGTCCGTCGAGTGGGTCGACGCCCGCCGATGCGCAGAAGGTGTTCGATCGACCTGCCTACCAGGGCGCACGCTGGCTCTATCAGATCGAGGACCTCGATACCGGCAAGGTGCTTGCGTCGAACCGAGCGAACGAGCTGGTGTTCACAGCCTCCACCGGCAAGCAGTTCACGGTGGGCACCGCTTACGACTCGCTCGGCGCTGATTCGCGACTGACGACGCCGGTTTATGCGTCCGGGCCGGTGGCCGACGGGGTGCTGAGCGGGAATCTGACCCTCGTCGCCTCGGGGGATCTCACTCTCGGCGGCCGTGATGCCGACAAGGACAAGGCGGCCAACGCCTTCAGCGACACCGCGACCGACCATGTCTACGGTGACATCGCGCCGAACGCCCTGCCTGCCCCGGGTGATCCGCTGGCCGGGCTGAACAGTCTGGCCGGCCAGGTGGCGGCCAAGGGCATCAAGCTGATCAAGGGCGACGTGCTGGTAGACGATCGTCTGTGGGACCCGTACACCGCTCAGGAAGGGCCCGTTCCCTCGGTCTACGTCAACGACAACCTGCTGGACCTGGTTGTCACGCCCGGCCAAGAAGGGCAGCCGGGCGTAGTGAGCACGACACCGCAGACTGCCGCCTTCAAGGTCGACAACCAGGTGACGACCGTGGCCGGGAAGGACGCATCACTGAAGGTGGCGGCGGACCCGGTCGATCCCCATTTGCTGCACCTCACAGGTACCGTCGGCGCGTCGAGCGGCCCTCGGATGACGGTCTACCGGGTCAAGGACGCGGCTTCGTGGGCCCGGACGCTGTTCGTCGAAGCCCTGAATCGGGCCGGCGTTCTGGTAACCGCGGAAAGTACGGCGGCCAATAACAGCGGACTACTCACCGCGCGCGCGAGTTACGGCGCGGCGACGCCGGTGGCGACGTTCAAGTCTCCACCCCTATCGGCCTTCGGCGATCTCATCCTGGAGACCAGCTACAACACCGGCGCCAACGCGCTGCTCTGCCTCATCGCGGTTCACTCCGGATCGACGAACTGCACTGACGGGCTCAAGGTCATTCATCAGCTCGCCAGCAAAGCCGGAATGAACGACAAGAACCTCATCCTCGTCGACGGGCAGGGCGGCGACGGAGAGTCGAGCACGTCCGTCGATATGATCAAGTGGCTTCGGTTCGCGATGAAGCAACCGTGGGGCAAGGCGATGCGAGAGGGTCAACCGGTGCTCGGGGAGACCGGAACCCTGGCCGGCGTCGGCCGCAACGGTGCGGGTAAGGGAAAGATTGCCGCAAAGACGGGCACCAGCGCCCGGCCCGACGAGGGCAACGGCCGGACCTTCTTCAACGTCCAATCCTTGGCCGGATTCATGACCGCCGCGAACGGCCACACTCTCGTCTTCAACATCTCGATGAGTGGCGGGGTCTATACCGACATCCTCCAAGGACTTGCGCAGTCGAACGAGGACGTCGCCACGGTCGCGGTCGCGTTCGAACAGTCGCTGGAGTAGCTCACTTGCCGCGACCGACGTAGCTGGCGCGTCTTGCCGGTCGCTTCGAACCCCCTAGGGTTCTGATCTCTGCTCACACAGTGAGTACTAGACACGAGGAGCAGGCCTCGTCCTCGGGTCCGTCGATCGAGGGGGACGCGGGCATGACTGCAGATCGGAAACGGCCTCGCCGATAAAAGCGTATCCGCCGTCGCGAAGCAGAAGCCTCGCTGCGGATCCTGATCGAGAGCGGGCCTCGGAGCCGGTTCGACCGCTAGATCTCAGTCGAGGTAGTCGCGCA
>JAFAWL010000375.1 GCA_019241805.1 Actinomycetota bacterium | reverse complement strand
CGTCGGCGACCAGGTCCGCCAGCGGGGCGGACACGCGGCGACGCAGGTAGCGGAACTCGGCGGCCAGTTCGGCCAGTCGCCGGTACCCCTCACTGGAGTAGGAGGCCGGATCACCGAGATCGTCGAGCGCCTCGACGAGGTTCGCGTCGTCGAGGTTCGCATCGTCGAGGCCGGCGTCGTCGACGCCGGGCTGGTCGCTAGCCGACTCGCTGGCCGTGGTGAGCAAGCCGGACGATTGCGCGCTGTCCGTTCCGGGCCGGTGGCTGAGCGCCCGCGCACGACGATGCAGTGACTTCAGGTCGGCGACGCCGATCCGCCAGCGTGCACCGGTGAGGATACGCATGAGCGCAGTCGTCGGGCGATGGTCGGCCAGCACCCGTAGCGTCGCGACCACGTCGGCAACCTCGGGCGAGATCAGCAGGCCACCCAGCCCGACCACGTCGACCGGAAGACCTCGGGCGCGCAGGGCATCGGCGAGAAGCGGGATCTGCGCGCGTCGACGCACCAGTACGGCCGCTGTCCGGTCACCCACTGGCGAGCGCCGCCAGATGGCATCGAGTTCTTCGGCCAGCCAACGCGCTTCGTCCTCGTTCGTCGCCAATCGGGCGACACTGAGGCGACCAGCACCCGCACCGGGCCGGGCGCGCAACTCGATCGTCTCGAAGGCCGTCGACCGTAGCGGCGCCGATATCGTGTTGGCCGCACTCAGGACGATCTCGTCGTTGCGCCAACTGGTCGACAACGGAAAGACCGCGGCCGGTGTCCCGTCGACGTCGACGAAGACCCGAGCAAATCGGCCGATGTTCCCGGCGCTCGCGCCGCGCCATCCGTAGATCGACTGAAACGGATCGCCCACCGCGGTCACCGGGTGCCCGTCGCCGAACAACGCCGCCAACGTGACGATCTGTGCATGACCGGTGTCCTGGTATTCATCGAGCAACACCGCCCGGAAGCGACCGCGTTCGATCGCGACCACATCAGAGCTGCCGGCCAGCTGCGTGGCCAGCGCCATCTGGTCACCGAAGTCGACGGCGCCGCGCTTGCCCGCCGCGAAGTCCCGGACCAGCGCCATCAACTCGCGACGGTGTTCGGTCGCGTCGATAAACGCCGCCGTCGACCCGGGCCGCTGCGCCCGAATGTTCTTGCCCGGCGGAAGCGGCTCCCACTGCGCCAGCAACCGCTCGCAGAAGGCGGTGACCGCATCGGGGTTCACCAGATGGTCGGCCAGTTGATCGGCGAGTTGGAGCACGTAGCGCGGGATCGAGCTCAAGGCGCCGATCCCGGCCGGAAGCGAGCCGGTGAAGCGCCGGACGACCGCGTCCGCCAACTGCCAACGCGAGGCCGGACTGAGCACTCGCGGGTTGGACTCGGCGCCGACTCGTAAGGCGTGTTCGGCGACCAACCGTCCCGCGTACGCGGCGTAGGTCAATACGGTCGGCTCGCCGGCCAGCAACTCGGCCAGGCCCGCCCGTTCGTCTGGCGGACGTTGCTCGACGACCCGGCGCCACTGGCCCAGTCGTCGGCGGATCCGGGTCCCGAGCTGGTCGGCGGCCTTGCGCGTGAAGGTCAGGCCCAGCACCTCGTCCGGACGGACCAGGCCGTTGGCGACCAACCACACCACCCGCGCCGACATCGTCTCCGTCTTGCCGGAACCGGCTCCGGCGATGACCACGGCCGGAGCGAGAGGTGCTTCGATGACGGCGGCCTGTTCGGGCGTGGGCGTCGTCGGCAGATGCAGCAGCGCGGACAGCTCGTCGGCGCTGAAGCGCACCGACTGGCCCAGCTTGACGGCCGCGCTCATCCGGTCACCTGCTCACCGAGGCCCGATACCGGGCAGGACGAGGCCACGTCGCAAACGTTGCAGTACTTGTTCGCCGCGGCGGTGAATCGAGCGCCGCGCATCCGCTGCGCCATCGCCTCGATCATCTCCATCACCCAGGTCGGCTGTTCGTGATCGGGCAACGGCGGCTGTGCTTGCTCGACATTGCCCGAACCCGCGCCCAGTTGGACCAGGCGGGCACCGCCGGCCTCGTCGCCGCCGGCGAAACCACCGCGGCCTACGGCGAGCTGGTAGGCGCCCAGCTGCGGATGGCTGGCGAGCTCGTCCGCCGGCACCTTCGACCGACCCGTCTTCAGGTCGATCACCACTAACCGGCCGGCGCCGTCGCGTTCGAGGCGGTCGACGCGACCGGCGACGCGAGCCGAAGGGGTGTCGACCTCGAACGCCATCTCACCGCCCAGAAGCTCCAGCTCGGCGCGTGACTCGGCCAGCCAGCGCACGTAGCGAGCGAGCATGGCCTGGGCCCGGAGGCGCTCATTGTCGGCGAACCAGCGAGCGCCGAAGTCGATCGAGGACCACCGCTCGTCCAGCAGCCGTTCGAACTCGCTGAGCTCGGCACCGGGTGGCGCCACCCGGGCGACGTCGTGGATGACGGTGCCCAGCGACGCGGCGACCCGGTCGCGGTCGGAGGCGCCGAGTTGGGTGAGCACGGTGCGCAGCTCGCACAATCGGAAGGCGTCGATACGCGACGGGCTCACGGGAACGAGCCGCAGCGGGTCAGCCAGTGGCCCGTCGTCGGACACGTCGGCCAGCCCCCACCAACGGTCCGGATCGGCGGCGCGGACGCCTGCTTCGGCCAGCCGGGCCAGTTCGGACGCGGCGGACGCGCGCACCGCCAGCGGTTGCGCGGGATCGCAGACAGCGGCCCGTAGCTCGGCGACAACTCCGATCAGATCGGCCGGGCGGGCGGCGGCTACGGCCGGTCGCGCACCGTCCACCGGGTCCAGTTCGTCGAGCAGGCGCGAAGGTTGTTCGTCCTCCCCCGCGACAGCGGTGACCACCAGGCGCCGGCGGGCACGGGTGACCGCCACGTAGAACAGTCGACGTTCATCAGCCAGCGCCGCGGCGACCGACGGCCCGGTCGGCGGTATACCGGCGAGCAGATCGACCAATACCTCCGAACCGAGCAGCGAGCCCCGGGGTCGAAGGTCGGGCCAGCGGCCCTCCTGCACATCGGCGACGCACACGAGATCCCATTCCAGGCCCTTACTTGCGTGTGCCGTGAGGATGTGCACGGCCTCGCCGGCAAGCGATCGGCTGGCCAGCGAGTCGCCGGGCACCTGCTGGGCTTGCAGGTGTTCGAGGAACTCGACGGGAGCCGCATTGGGCAACCGATCGACGAATCGCGCCGCCGCGGCGAACAGCTCGATGACCGCGTCGAGATCTCGATCCGCGGCGGCGCCGATGCTGCCCCCGGCCTGGCTTGCCCGCTGCCAGGCCTCGGCGAGGGCCGACGCGGACCAGATCGACCACAGCACGTCCTCGACGGAGGACGAGGCTCGGCCGCCGGTTCGCACGGCCTGCCGGCCGGCTTCGAAGACGGCCGCGACGCGGCGGACCGGCCGTGCGAGCCGGGCCGGCAGCGCGAACAGCTGTTCTGGTTCGGTCAGCAGGTCGGACAGCGGCTGATCCAGCGGACGGCCGGCCGCGGCGCTGAGCGCCCGGACTTCGCGGCGAACTCGGCGCAGCGCTATGGCGTCGCTGCGCCCGATCGGGCCGAGCAGCAGCTGCTCGGCGACGTCCTCGGTCAACTCGCTCGGATCGAGCACACACCGAAGCGCGGTGATCAGGTGGGCAACGGCCGGCTGATCGGGCAACGGCAAATCCTCGCCGCGGACCGCGACCGGCACGCCGGCGCTCACGAACGCACGGCGCAGTACCGGCAACGATGACGTCGTCGATCGGACGAGAACCGCCATGCGCGACCACGGCAGTCCGTCCTCGAGGTGCGCGCGTCGTAAGACGGTGGCCAGGTGCGCCGCCTGCTCGGTGGCTGATCGCAGCACTCGCACCTCGACGCGACCCGGCGGTAGCTCGGGGGCGGCGATCAACTGACGATGCTCGACCGGACCGGGCAAGCGAAGGGCCGCCCGCCGGCCGGCGGCCAGCAGCGTGGTTCCGGCCCGACGCGAGGTCGTCAAGGCGATCGTCTCCGCGGGCTGGTCATCCCGGCCCTCGATCCGTCCCGCCGATCGTGCAAATCGCTGGGCAGCGCCTCGCATTGCGCTCGCCTCCGCGCCCCGGAAGCCGTAGATCGCCTGGTCAGGATCGCCGACGACGATCAATTCGTCGGCGCCGTCGGCCAGCAGTTCCAGCAGTTCCGCCTGGGCCGGATCCGTGTCCTGATACTCGTCGACCAGGATGCGCCGACGGCGTCCGCGCTCGGCCGCGAGCAGGCCGCCGTTCGACCGCATCGCCGCCAGGGCGGCCCGGATCAGCTCCGCCGGGTCGTAGGCGCCGGGTCGACCGAGCGACAACACTTCCTGGTACTCGGTCAGGAACTCGCCCGCCGCGATCCAGTCCGGACGCCTCTGGCGCCGGCCGAGTTCGGACAGGTCCGACCCCGACAGGCCGCGTTCCACCGCCCGCAGGAGCAGGTCGCGAAGCTGCTCGGTGAAGCCGCGCGTCGACAACGCCGGATGCAACGCGGCCGGCCACCGCTCGACCCCGCGCGCGCGATCTCCCTCGAGAAGGTCCCGAATGATCACGTCCTGCTCCGGCCCGGACAGCAAGCGCGGCGCCGGCAGCCCTTCGGCCACCGCGGCCATCCGCAGCAGGCCGAAGGCGTAGGAGTGGAACGTCCGGGCCACGGGTTCACGCACAGTACGTCCGAGGCGGGCGGTGATGCGGTCACGTAGCTCGTTCGCCGCGCGACGGCCGAAGGTGAGCACGAGCAGGTTCTCGACCGGCACACCCTGTTCGACACGCGCGGCGGCCACTTCGACCAGCGTCGTCGTCTTGCCGGTACCGGGTCCGGCCAGCACGACCAAGGGACCCCCGGCGTGCTCGACCACCCGGCGCTGGGCGGCATCGAGCTCCGGAACCGGTCGGGCTCGGCGCGGCCGGCGCACGAGTCGGTAGGCGGGCGCGGTCACAGGACAATCCCAGCACGTCGAGCCGACAATTTCGCCAACCCTAGCCCGCGTGTGCTCAGCGACCGTCCCATCGATAGACCGCCAGCCGCACGCGACCGTCCTCTACGCGCACCCCCTCGGAGATCAGCAACTGGCGCTGCTCGTCCGCAATGTGCGCGGCCATGGTGCCGTCGGCCTTGAGCACGCGGTGCCAGGGCACGCTGCCGCCGTCGACGGCCAGGATGCGACCGACCGCGCGCGGCGCGGTGGAGCCGACGTACTCGGCCACGTCGCCGTAGGTCATGACACGACCCGTCGGAATCGCCTCGACCGCCGCGAGCACAAGCCGTGCCAGCTCCTCGCCGCGCGGCCGCTGCCCGACCGTACTCTTCTCGCGGACGCGCGCTTGCCGCGTGCGCTAGGAATCAGTAGGCCGGGAGACTCGGGTCAACTTGGTTGACCCAGGCCGTGACGCCGCCCTGCACATGCACGGCATCCTTGAAGCCCGCGGCCTTGACCGCGGCAAGCGTCTCCGCCGAGCGGACGCCCGTCTTGCAATACATGACGATCTGCTTGTCCTGCGGAAGTCCGGCGAGCGCGTCTCCGCGCAGGATCTCGTCCTTCGGGATCAGGGTCGCACCCGGGATCCGGACGATCTCCCATTCGGCCGGCTCGCGAACATCCACCAGGTAGATCGGCTTCTCCGCATCGAGCAGGTCCTTCAACTCGCCGGCGGTGATCGTCGAACCGACGGCGGCCTGCTGAGCCTCCTCGCTCACCACGCCGCAGAACGCCTCGTAGTCGATCAGCTCGGTGACCGTGGGGTGATCACCGCAGACCGCGCAGTTCGGGTCCTTACGGATCTTTATCTTGCGGTACTCCATCTCCAGGGCGTCATAGACCGTCAACGACCCGACCAGGGGCTCACCGATCCCGGTCAGCAGCTTGATCGCCTCGGTGACCTGGATCGACCCGATTGAGGCGCAGAGCACTCCCAGCACGCCGCCCTCAGCGCACGAGGGAACCATGCCGGGTGGGGGCGGCTCCGGGTAGAGGCAGCGGTAGCAAGGGCCCTGATCGGCCCAGAACACCGAAGCCTGTCCGTCGAAGCGATAGATCGAGCCCCACACGTAGGGCTTGTGCAGCAGGACACAGGCGTCGTTGACCAGGTAGCGGGTCGCGAAGTTGTCGGTGCCGTCGACGATGAGGTCGTACTGCGCGAACAACTCCATCACGTTGGACGAGTCGAGACGCTGCTCGTGCACGTTCACGGTGACGTAAGGATTGATCTCCAGCACCGCATCGCGCGCCGACTCGGCCTTCGAGCGGCCCACATCACTCTGGCCGTGGATGATCTGACGCTGGAGGTTAGATTCGTCCACGACGTCGAACTCGACGATCCCGAGCGTGCCGACACCGGCAGCGGCGAGATACATCAGCGCCGGTGAGCCCAGGCCACCAGCGCCGATGCAGAGCACTTTCGCGTTCTTCAGGCGCTTCTGCCCGGCCATCGCGACATCCGGAATGATCAGGTGACGGCTGTACCGCCGAACCTCGTCAGTTGTCAGTGACTCGGCCGGCTCGACCAGCGGCGGTAACGACACGACGCGAAACCCCTCAATTGTTGCGTTCAGTGGGCGCGCACTCGAGCGCACGCGCCAGGCACAACCCGGGCACACGGCCCGGACATTCCCGCCCCTAGTGTGCTCCATCGCCCTTCGAGCCACGCGACCCACTCAAGTCAGGCGCAGAGGGCGGAGCTAGAACAAAAGCGGCCGGCCGCGGACCCAGCTCGGGGGGAATGCTGGTCCGCGGCCGCCCGCTTGACGACACGCTACTTGATGCCCTAAACCTCAGGAATACGTCAGGCGACTGACCGCACCGGCGCGGCTTTGTCGCATTTCGTGGAGTTTGGCGCACATCGGGGGACGTGCGCGGCAGTCCGGTCTCACGAAGATCAGATGCTGATGCTGCTTGCATCGTCCCCGGCTTGACGAGAAATGGTGACGGTGGACGGCAACGACGTTCTGTTCGATATCAGCACGAGCCTGGCTGTGCTCGACGGTGCCGCATATCGCGACCCTGCGGAACTCGCGGCTGACGTGCTGAGGCGCTTGCGCATGGATCTGCCTTTCGATGCCGCCGCCATCGAAAGTTTCGATCCGGGCAGTCGCGAGCACCGGCTGTTGGCCGTGATCGGGGACAGCGATATCCGTACGAGTGGACCCACGCCGCCGCTGGTCGACGGCTCATGGCCGACATTGACGCGGCGGCCGG
>JAFAWL010000204.1 GCA_019241805.1 Actinomycetota bacterium | reverse complement strand
GTGGCGCACACGCTGCTCGGTCATGACGGCAGCGACCGATTCGACCGGATCGCCGGGCGCACAGTGGACGACCTCGCCGCTCATGACGTCCTCGACGTGGGCTTCCAGTGCCTCGTCACCGACCTCGTGCAGCGCGCGGACGATGTCGCGCTCGGAGATGATGCCGACGGGCCGATCGTCGGAGCCGGAGGTGACGACCAAAGCCCCGATGTTGTGCTCGGCCAGCAGCGCGAGCACATCGCGTACCCGGGCCTCGGGCGACACGGTGACGACGGATTCGCCCTTGTGCCGGACGATGTCGGAGATCTTCATCTGGTCGACCTCTCTGCCATCCTAAAGCCCACGCTAGCCATCACCGACCGGCCGGGGAAGTGTGCGAGCGCAGCTCGTCGACGGTGCGGCGCAGCCAGCGCCCGTAGGCGGGAGCCAGGTAGGTCCGGCCGTGGTAGTTGCGTAGGTAGCGCCGGTGCAGTGCCGGGTCGGTGTCGGCCAACCAGTCGAGGAAGTACTCGCGGGTGCCGGAGCGCAGATGCAGCGGTACGGCGCCCAAGATCCGTCCGCCGGTGTCGGTGATTGCCCGGACGACCTCGGCCAGCTGATCCCGACGATCGGACAGGGCCGGCAGTACGGGCGCGATCAGCGCACCGGTGCGGACGCCGCGCTCGGCCAGCGTCCGCATCGCCTCGACCCGCCGCCGTGGATGCGGCGAGCCCGGTTCGGACATCCGCCAAACCGTCTCGTCGAGGGTGCCGATCGAGAAGTTGACGGTGACGTCGGTGCGCCGGGCGGCTTCGGTAAGCAGGTCGAGATCGCGTAGTACCAGCGGTGATTTGGTCAGGATGGAGAACGGATTCGCGTGTTCGGTGAGCGCTTCTAGTACGCCGCGGGTCAGCTTGTACTTGCCCTCGCAGCGCTGGTACGGGTCGGTGTTGGTGCCCATGGCCACCCCGGCACCCGTCCAGCCCGAGTCGGCCAGTTCCACCCGCAGCCGTTCAACAGCGTTGATCTTGACGATGATCGTGCGGTTGAAGTCGTCACCGATATCGAGGCCCAGATACTCGTGCGTCGGACGGGCGAAACAGTTGTGGCTCACCACGCCGTCGGCGATGAAATCACCGGTGCCGGTGGTGATGTCGTAGAGGGCGCGCTCGGTGGGCAGCGGCTCGACGGTCACCACGCGACGTCGGGGATCGACGACGACCGGCCCGTCGGCCCCGTCCGGTCCGAGACCGAGCAGGTGGTCGCGGCTGGTCAGCGACAGGTGCTGAATCGGATTGGGATGATTCACGTAGCGCCAGCCGTGATCGGTGAGAAACCGATGATCTCCGCTGGCGGTGAGTACGGCGCCGTCGGCCAGCCGCACCTCGTAGGCGCTCTTGTACGTCTGCCAGTGGGCGATCACCTCGGTCGGCACGCAGACCAGCTCACGCCCGCGGCGCTCGGTGCCGTAGACCCGATCGCCGACCCGGAGATCACCGAGCGGTCGGCGCGAGCCGTCGGCCATCGAGACCGCAGTGCTCGGGTCGAGGCAGTAGACACAGGCGTGGCTACAGCCGCGATAGACGTTGATCGTCCACTCGAACGGCATGGCGCTGCCGGCCGGGACCCGGTTGAGGATGCGGCGCGCGGTGACGTGGCGGAAGGTCAGGTCCGACATCCGGCCGGTGCCGCGTTCGGGCCCGACCACGTCCTCGACTCCGAACAGGGCTTGTTGCTCGTCGCCGTCGGCCTCGTCGGCCAGCCGCCACCTCAGCTCGCCCATGTCGCCCTCACCGGAAATCCCGGGACGTGCTGCGCAGGCCGAGGGGCAGCCGCTCGATCCGCTCGGCCACGACGTTGACCACTCCGTCGGCCCGTTCGAGCATTCCGCGGATCACTAGGCCGCCCGATTCGCGGGCGACCCGCCGGTGCCGGGTCCAGACGACCGGGTCGCAGATGACGTTGATCATTCCGGTCTCGTCCTCGAGATTGATGAAAGTGACTCCGCGAGCGGTGCCTGGACGTTGCCGGTGGGTGACGATGCCGCCGACCGTCACTCGGGTGCGGTTGTCCAACTTCCGTAACCCGCTGGCCGGCACGATGCCGAGCGCGTCAAGCCGATCCCGGATCATCGCGGTGGGATAGAGGTCGCGGGTCACGCCGGTGGCCCAGAGGTCGGCCATCAGCTGTTCCGGGTGATCCATTGCCGGAAGCGCCGGCGGTTGTTGTGACGGGGCGAGATCGAGCTGACCCGGACGATGGGTCGCGGCCACCGCCGCCCCCCAGAGCGCCGAACGGCGATCGAGGTCGAAAGCCGTGAACGCGCCGGCGGTGGCCAGGGCCTCCACCTGATCGGCCGAGAGGCCTACGCGGCGGGCCAGATCGGTCATCGAGGTGAACGGGCCGCGGGCGTCGCGTTCGGCCACGATTGTCTGGGCCAGTTGTGAGCCGATGCCGCGCACACTGCCCAGCCCCATCCGGACCGCCGGCTGCGGTGGACCGGGTCCGTCGTACCCGGTCGAATTGTCGGGGCTGGTGTCGTCGAGGGTGGGGGTGGGGCTTTCGAGCGTCGCCGCCGCTCCCGAAATGTTGATCTCGGGTCCGCGCACCACGACGCCGTGCCGTTTGGCGTCGTGCACTAACGACTGCGGTGAGTAGAAGCCCATCGGCTGCGCGTTGAGCAGCGCCGCGCAGAACGCCGCCGGGTGATGCAACTTCAGCCAGCTCGACGCGTAGACCAACAACGCGAAGCTGATCGAATGGCTTTCGGCGAAGCCGAATGCCGCGAACGCTTTGATCTTCTCGTAGATGTCGTCGGCGGCAGCGCCCGTGATCCCGTTGCCGGCCATCCCCTCGTAGAGGCGCACGCGCATCGCCTCGATGCGCCGCTGCGAGCGTTTCGATCCCATCGCCCGACGCAGCTGATCGGCCTCGGAGGGACTGAAGTCGGCCGCGGCGACGGCCAGTTGCATCAACTGTTCCTGGAACAGCGGAATGCCCAGCGTGCGCTCCAGGGCTTTTTCCAGTTTGGGATGTGGATAGGTCACCGGCTCGCGTCCGTGCCGGCGCCGGATGTACGGGTGCACCGAATTTCCCTGGATCGGTCCGGGACGGATCAGGGCCACCTCGATGGCCAGGTCATAGAAGCAACGCGGCTGCAGCCGGGGCAGCGTAGCCATCTGCGCGCGCGACTCGACTTGGAACACTCCGACCGAGTCGGCCCGGCCGAGCATGTCGTAAACCCCCGGATCCTCCTTGGGAATCGTGTGCATCTCGTATCGGATGCCGAACCAGCCGGCGATCAACTCGAAGCAGTAGTGCAGCGCCGAGAGCATGCCGAGACCGAGCAGGTCGAACTTCACCAAGCCGATTGCCGCACAGTCGTCCTTGTCCCACTGCAGCACCGTCCGATCGGGCATGCGGCCCCACTCGACCGGACAGACCTCGACGATCGGACGGTCGCAGATGACCATGCCGCCGGAGTGGATGCCCAGATGACGGGGCGCGTCCTGCAGTTCGCCGGCCAACTCCACGACCACAGGCGGGATCTCGACGTCGCCCTCGGCCTTGGAGTCGGTGAGTAGATCGTCGGCGGTCGCCGGGGTCCAGTAGTAGCCCAGTTCGATGTGTTTGCTCCACGCGTCCTGCTGTCCGCTGGAATAGCCGAGCGCCTTGGCGACGTCGCGGACGGCCGACTTGGGCCGGTAAGTGATCACGTTGGCGACCTGGGCGGCGTTGTCGCGGCCGTAGCGCTGATAGACGTGCTGGATCGCCTCCTCGCGCCGGTCGGATTCGATGTCGATGTCGATGTCGGGGGGTTCGGCCCGTTCCGGGGCGAGGAAGCGTTCGAACATCAGCTCGTACTCGACGGCGTCGACCGCCGTGATGCCCAATGCGTAACAGACGGCCGAGTTGGCCGCGGAACCTCGACCCTGACAGAGGATCCCGCGCTGATGGCAGAACTGGACGATGTCCCAGACGACCAGGAAATAACCCGGGAAACCGAGTTCCTCGATGATGGAAAGCTCGTGTTCGATGATCGCGTACGGGTCGGCGCCGTTACTGGTGAGCACGCCCCGGGGCCCGTAACGATCCTGCGCGCCGCGGTAGGCCAACTCGCGTAGGAAGCTCATCTCGTCGTGTCCGTCGGGCACCGGGAAGGGCGGCAACGACGGGGCGATCAGGTGCAGCGCGAACGACAGCTCAGCCCCCAGCCGGGCCGCGTTCTCGACCGCTTCGGGCCAGCGGGCGAACCGGGCGGCCATCTCGTCGCCGCTGCGCAGATGGTGATCGGCCCAGGCCGGCAACCACCCGTCGAGGTCGTCGAGGCTGCCCCGGGCGCGGACGGCGGCCATGGCGGTGGCCAGGGGTCGGCGGGGCGGGCCGTGGTAGTGCGCACCGGAGGTGGCCACGATCGGCAGCCGCTGCTCGTCGGCCAATCGGGCCAGTGCGTCGTAGCGTTCGTCGGCCAGCGGATCGAGGGCGTAGGTCAGCTCCACGACGACGTTGTCGCGGCCGAACCGCGCGACCTGCTCGGCCAGCGCCCGGCGGGCCGCGTCCAGGGCGAACGTGCCGAGCCCCGTGGCCTCCAGCGCGGCACGTACCGGTCCTTTGCGGCAACCGGTGAGCACCAGCCAGTGCCCGGCCGAAAGATGTGTGAGTTCGTCGAGGTGGTAGACCGGCCGGCCCTTGCTGCCGCCGCGGCGCTGGGCCGCGCTGATTCCGCGACACAGTGACGCGTACCCGGCCGGATCCCGGGCCAGGACCAGCAGGTGCCGCCCGGCGGGATCTGGCATCCCGGAACGAGCGCCGGTCAGCTGTTCGGCCCGGGTGCGCGGGATCTCGGTGTCCAGACCGAGTTCGGCTCCGAACATTGTGGCCAGCCCGTACGCCTCGGCCGCTTCGGAGTAGCGGACGACCCCGTAGACCCCGTCGTGGTCGGTGATGGCCAACGCCTCGATGCCGAGGCGGACGGCCTCCTCGGCCAGCTCCTCGGGCGAGCTCGCTCCGTCGAGAAAGCTGAAGGAGGAGTGGGCGTGCAGCTCGGCGTAGCGCGTCCGGCCGGGGGAGCGCAGCACCGGGGCCGGTTCGAACGCCGGACGCTTACGCGACCAGGCGGGGGAGTCGCCGCCGTCGCCGAGAGGAAACTCCGGCGCGCCTTCGTTCGGTCGTCCGGACAGCCGCCGTTCGAGCTCTCGCCACGGGACGGGCGGGTTCTGCCAGCCCACGGCTAGTCCGACAATCCGCAGCTGCCACTCGCTAGATAGAACACATGTTCGATACTAAGTCGAGGTCGGCTATCCGGCAAGCGGGGCAAGATGGTCAGTTGTAGCCGGGTCATAAGGTCAGTCATAACGGGCTTCCAGGGTCCAGCGAGGGTCATCGGTGTTCATCCGGCAGGCGACCAGGTAGGCCTGCCCGCGGACATCGACCAATTGGAACCGGGCGCGACAGCCGACGTGCTCCTCGCTCCACCAACGCTGGTCGACCGGCCATGGTCCGGCCCAGGACGTGATCGCGAGCGGATGCTGTCCCGGCATGGTGAATCGAGCCGGCGGGCAGGGCACCGCGCCGCGCTCGGTCACCACGACCGGCCGTCCGAGCTCGTCGAGCACCTGCACCGGACGAGGCGGGTCGATCAGGACGGTCGGGGCGCGAGCGGGCAGTCGTCCGGGCCAGGGCAGGTCCGGACGCCGCCCGGCGATCGGCTCGTCCCCCCAGGCGACGAACCCCGTCCGCTCGATCGGGTCGCGACCACCTTGGAGTACGGGAGTGAGCACCGAGCCGTGCCCGAGCAACGTCTGCACCCGGGCCAGGGCTCGCTGGGCCAGTTCGTCCCGCAATCCCGACCCACCCCAGAGCGACTGCTGATGCGCTCCGGTCGGCACCGTCTCGATCGGAACCAGGCGCAGCCGGGTGATCCCCCCGAACTCGGCGCCGACCCCACTCGAACCGACCCCACTCGAACGGTTCCCACCGCGCAGCCAGCCCTCCAATTGCCAGCGCACCCGATCGAGGACGTCGACAGCGCGCAGTACCCCCGCATGTCGCCAGCGACGGGTGGTCTCGGCGCCGCTGTCAGTGATCACCTGCAGTTCCAGGCAGGTGCAGGCCAGTCCGTGGGCGGCCAGCTCGCCGATGAAGTTCTCGGCGGTGGCCCGGGTCGAGAAGGCGACCGCGTCGACCCGGGCCAACGGGGGCTCGAAATCGAGGGTGACCGTGAATTCGGCCGGAGGCCGTCGAGCGGCGACCGGGCGGTCGTCGCGACCACCGGCCTGGCGATGGGCCCAGGCTCCGCCCGGGCCGAAGCGGGCCAGCACATCGGCGGCCGGCAGGGCGGCGAACGCACCGAGCGTGCGCAGTCCGAGGCGTTGCAGCAGATCCACCAGCGGTGAATCCAGGGCTGGATCGAGCGTGCTCACCGGCATCGGGTTGAGAAATTCGGCCGAGCCGCCGGCCGGCACGATCACCCCGCGGCGGGCGGCCTGCTCGGCGGCGAAGGCGCCGTCGGCCACTCCGATGAGCAGGTCGAGTGTGCTGTCGGCGACTGCTCGCGACAGCGCGTGCAGTACCCCCGCTTCGCCGCCGAAATAACGCACTGGTCCATGCATGCCGATGGCGGCCAGACCGGGTCGGGTTATCTCGACACCGGGCGCGATCGACTCCAGCGCCGCGACGACCGGTTCGAACAGTCGGGCCTCGGCCGTCTCGTCGCGGGGCAGCACGATGAGATCGGGGCAGCGAGCCTGGGCCTCGCGTCGACGCAGACCTCGCCGCACTCCGTGCGCGCGGGCCGGATAGGAACAGGCCAGCACGCGGTTGGCGATGACCACGGCCACCGGCGCCTCGTCCGATCGACCGGCTGCGGTCCGAGCCGCGGTGACCGGCCAGTCGGGGCACCAGATCGCGATGGTGCGTGGTGCGGAATCCATGGAATACCTGCTCGGATCGGGTCGATGTCAGATGCTTTGCGCGTGGCTCAGCCGGCCCGGGCGGTGAGGGGTGCCAAGTCGCTCACGGTCGCCCCGTCGACCCTGTCGACCCCCTCTACCCCGACTGTCTGGACCCCGACTGTCTGGACCCCGACTGTCTCGACCCCGCCGGCGGCGGCTGGAAGCCACAGCGGTTGCGAGCGGGATCGCGACGCCTGGCCGCGTCCCTCGACGCTGACCACGAGCCGGCGTCGGATCAACCGCCCGTGGCCGTCGTGGGCGCCGCTCCATTCGGCCTCGTCGGCGCGCAGGCGCAGATCGGGACCGGCCCACTGATCGCCCTTGAACAGATAGGGCATGAGCACGGAATCGTGCGTGCGGGCCCGGGCGGACAAGCGGCGGACGTCGCCCGGCGCGAGACGCGGCGGTGGGCGGACGGCGACGAGATCCACGGCATCCAGCAGAGCTCCGACCGCGGTCGACCACCCAGGGCCGGGGGCCGGGACGAGCGCCAGTCGCGACAACTCGATGCCGTATTCGGCGGCGGCTTCGGCGCTGATGGTCGGCAGTCCGACCAGGGCGCACCAGGCACCGTCGGCTGAACCCGCGCCGAGCAGGGCGAACAGCAGCGACAACGAGCCCGAGACGGCCACGGTGCTGCCGCGTCGAACCCCGTTCGGTAGCAGTCCGGACAAAGCTGGAAGCACCGGCAGAGCCGGGGCGTCATGGCGATGCAGATCCACGACGGTCTGTCCGTCGGCCCGGCGGATCGCCACATCCAGCATTGATCCAGTGTCGAACATGTGTTCGAGCTCTGTCAATGCAACTCTTCAGGTCTCCAAATCGAGCCGGTTCAACCGCCCAACGACCAGGACTCGAGGTCAGCATAAGACGGATCGGGCCCGAGTCGGCTGCTCACCAACGCCAGTCGATCCAGCGGCCAGCCCGGTCCGGCGTAGTCGCGAAGCCCCGCCGTCCACGCATCGACGTCGAACGGTTGGCGCAGCCGGGCCAAGGTCAGGTGGGCACGAAACGTCCGCCGGGCTAGTTCGATCCCCGCGCCGCGTCCGGCCCGGGTGCAGGCGCGAGCCAGCTCCCCCAGCACGTCGACATCGCCTGCCAGTCCCACCCAGAGCACGGCGCCACCGAAGCGACCACTGCTGACCGATCCGCCGAAGTGGCCGGCACCGGCCAGTCGCAGCTCACCGGTCCCGGCGGCGGCCGCGGACCGAGCCAGACGGGCGGTCAATGCCAGCCGACGCCGCTCGTCGACCTCGCCGTAGAACGCCGTCGTCACGTGCCAACGATCGGGCGGGATCAGCCGAGGAGCACCGATCGCCGATCGATCGAGGGCCGCACGGAGATCCACGATCGCCTCGGCCGACGGCCGCACCGCGGCGAACAGACGCACCGCCCCATCATGGCCGCACCCTCGCGGCCGCCCCCAGCCCACCGCCCCCAGCCCACCGCCCCCAGCCCACCGCCTGCAGCCCGATCCCCGGGCGACCAAGAAGCTTTGCACTCGTTCCGTGGGTTCTCGATGCGTCTGCGGGGTGGGCTGCGCCTACACAACGAGTGCAAAACTGAACCCCGACGGTCGCGGTCTGGACGCGGGCCCGACCCGCGCGCACCATCGAAGCCATGCGAACCGGTACACGAGCCGGCATCACCGATCTGGACGAACTGCGTCGGCGGCGAGCGGAGCTGCGCGAGTCGATGGGCGGCCTCGAACGAGCCCTCGCAGTTCCGGTCGGTGGCCCGGATTGGCTAGGACGTGTGCGTCCCGCGCTCGAGGAGTTGACCGAGGACTTCGATGAGCACATCGAGGTCACCGAAGGGCCGGGTGGACTGCATCAGGCGATCATGGACGGCGACCTGCGGTTGGCCAATGCGGTGATCCGACTGGCCGAGGAGCACGCCTTGATCAGGAGCGAGATCGCCGCACTGGCCACTGCGGCCCAAACCTGGGACGTCGGCGAGGACCAGACCGGTGTCGATGCGGACAGGGCGCGGCTGCTGCGGGAGCGCGCCAACGCCCTGCTGGGTCAGCTGGTACGCCATCGGCAGCGCGGTGCCGACTTGATCTATGACGCGTACGAGACAGACATCGGCGGCGAGACCTGAGCCTGATCAGGCCTCGGCCAGCTCGTCGTCGACGTCGTCGTAGCGCCCGTGCACGCGGTCGGGATGCAGGAACACGAATCGCTTGTACGACCAGAACCGGAAGATCGTGCCCAAGCCGATCGTGCCGACGTTGACGATCTGGATCACGATGCCGCCGTGCGGCTGGTCGAAGCCGTAGACGAACACCGCCAGGATCAGCTCCGAGAACCCCAGCGTGATCAGGTTGATTCCGAAGAAGAACCCGGTCTCGCGACCGATACTGGTCCGCGCGCGGTGCGAGAAGGACAGGTAGCGGTTTCCGAAGTAGGCCACCGTGGTCGAGACGACGGTGGAGACACACTTGGCCTTCAACGCCCCGTGCGGCGACAGCTCCTTGAAGATGGCGAGGTCGATGATCAGGGCGATCAGACCGATCAGACCGAAGGCGCTGATCTCTTTGAGCAGGATGCGCCACGAGCCGCGCAGGCGCACGGCCAGGGAGAGTCGCTCGACCACAGTCATGAAGTATCGACCTTATCCTCATTCGAACGGTTGCCCGGCCGGCACCGTGTCTAGTTGCCAGTACCCTCACAGGCGTGGATTCGCGCACCGGGCTGCCGATCGTCGGCCTGGTAGGCGCTGGTCAGCTGGCGCGGATGACCCATCAGGCCGGCATTTCACTCGGTTTGTCGGTCCGCGTGCTGGCCGAGACTCCCGACGACGGGGCCGCCCTGGTCACGCCCGGGGTCCAGGTCGGTGACTACCGGTCGCTCGAGGACCTGCGGGTGTTCGCCCGCGGCTGTGACGTCGTCAGTTTCGATCACGAGCACGTTCGCTCCGACCACATCCGGGCGCTGATCGCCGACGGGGCCAACGTGTATCCGGGCGCCGACGCGCTTCGCTACGCGCAGAACAAACGAGCCATGCGGGAGCGGCTCGGCGAACTCGGCATCCCCTGCCCGCCGTGGCGGGCGATCGACGCCGCCTCCGACCTGGTCGACTTCGGCGCCGCGGTCGGCTGGCCGCTCGTGGTCAAGGCCGCCACCGGCGGTTACGACGGCAAAGGTGTGTGGACCGTCGACGACGAGCCGGCCGGAGCCGCCCTGGTCGACCGGCTGCGGTCCGAGGGCGTGCCCGTGCTGGCCGAGCAGCGAGTGCCGATCGCCCGCGAGCTGGCCGCCGTCGTGGCTCGCTCGCCGTTCGGGCAGGGCGCGGCGTGGCCGGTGGTCGAGACGGTGCAGCGCGACGGCATCTGTGTCGAGGTCGTGGCGCCCGCCCCCGAGCTCGATGACGAGCGGGCCGACGAGGCGCAACGACTCGCCCTGCGGGTCGCGGCGTCGCTGGGCGTCGTCGGTGTGCTCGCGGTCGAACTGTTCGAAGACGCCGACGGGTGCCTGCTGGTCAACGAGCTGGCGATGCGTCCGCACAACTCGGCGCACTGGACCATCGAAGGCTCACGCACCTCGCAGTTCGAGCAGCATCTGCGCGCCGTGCTCGACTACCCCCTGGGGACTACGACGACGACGGCCCCGGTGACGGTCATGGTGAATCTGCTCGGTGGACCCGACGATGTCGTGCCCAAGAGCCTCGACGAGCGGGTGCATCACTGCCTGGCCGGCTGGCCGGACGTGAAGATCCACCTCTACGGGAAGTCGTTTCGTCCCGGCCGCAAGGTCGGGCACGTCACCGCGCTCGGCACGGATCTCGCTTCCGTTCGCGAACGGGCGCGGGGCGCCGCGGCTTATCTGATGAACGGAGACGCCTCCCGGTGACCGACGTCGGTGTGATCATGGGTAGTGACTCCGACTGGCCGGTCATGAGCGCAGCCGCCGAGGCGCTGGACGAGTTCGGTGTCGCGTACGAGGCGCACGTGGTCTCGGCCCACCGCACGCCGCTCGACATGGCCGAGTACGCGCGGGCGGCCGCCCCCCGCGGCCTCAAAGTGATCATCGCC
>JAFAWL010000305.1 GCA_019241805.1 Actinomycetota bacterium | reverse complement strand
AATGCCAATGGCGAAATCGCCGATCGCGTCCGGCGCGGTCATCGCCGACTCACGCCCGCCCGCCCGTGCACGCCGACAGTATGGCGCTCGGCGAGCGCGGGCGGCCCGGACCGGCGTCGCTACGCTGGGCCCGCGCCGGTACGCCGAGTGCCGCGCCGAGTAGGGAGTGGGCATGGCTGAAGGCACGAAGGACGACCCCTGGATTCTCAAGACACCGCCGGGCAGCTCGCAGTACACGATGTACAAGGACCAGCGGGCCGACCCGCCCGAGCTCGTCTGTGTCGTCGGCTCGACGACGTTGAAGTACCAGCTGCGCGCGATCGACGACCTCACCGCATGGTTGCGCGAGCAGGGCGACTGGGTGCCGCTCGGCTCGGCCGACGAGAACAAGCCCGCCGCCGAGGGCTCGGTCGAGGCGTTCGGTCGGTCAGCCGACAATCCCGTCGGAGGCTGGTACGGACTGCGCAAGGGCTACCGCGGACGCTTCGGCATGTACCTCCCGCCGCTGCTCGAAGCGCTGGGGGCGGCCGAGCTGACCCACGACGCTCGCAACAACCGGATGCGCGCCAAGCCTTAGGTCACCCGCTTAGCGGTAGCGCACGTCCACGTTGCCGTCGGCGACGTCAGCGTCGACGGTCACGCTCGGCCCGGTGGCAGTGTCGAGCGGATTGATGGTCGTGTCGACGTTGAACCCCCGCGAACGGTTGGTGGTGTCGATGTTCTCGGCCTGTCCGTCGACGGTGACGGCGCCCGCGCGGACATGCGCATTGACGGTCAGATTCATGCTGGCCGGGGCGACGATACGCAGTTGGCCGGCCGCCATCGTCACCTTCACGTGCGCGTCGCCGGTCAGCTTGCCATCCAAGGCCGTGAGGTCCAGCGTGCCCCGACCCGCGGCCAGGCGATAATCGCCGGACAACGCCCCGGCGCTCGAAGGCGACCAGTCGCGGGACCCCACACCGTCGTGCAGACTCGCGCCGGTATTGCCCAGAGCGAGCAGCGCGATGATCGACGGGACGACGAGCACGATCATCGAGTACGGCGTGCGGCGCATGGCGGCGCCGACGACCAGCGCGATCACGGCGATGCCACCGATCGTCCAGAAATAGGCCGGGATGACGATCCCGCCGACCGAATCGGCCAGGATCAACACCGAGAGCGCCACGGCGATCGCGGCCCAGGCCGTCCAGCGAACGGGGGCCGAGCGACGCCGGTTCTCCGCCCGCCGGCGCTTGGTCTCCTCGATCCAGGCGTGCGTCTGGGGCCACGCCGTTCCGGTCGGCGGGACGGATGGATCGGACGGCGCGCCCGCGAACCCGCTCGCCGCCGGGCCCGGGTAGGCAGCGCTGAAACCGGAATACGTGCCGGACGGCGGCACACCGCTGCCTGCCAACGGCTGGGTCGCGCTGAACGGATCGGTGGACGAGGTCGTGTAGGCGACGTCCGCGTTAGACGACTCGGCGGAGACGGGCGGCTCGCCCGCGACCGTGGGTTCGGCGTCGACCGAGGCGTCGACCGGGGCTTGGACTGACGCCTGGGCCGGCATCGGCCCCTCTGCCTGGCCCGACGGCTCGGCCGGTATCGGCCCCGCGCCCGCGGTCGGCTGCGGTCCATACGGCGTCCCGCCGGCCGGCGGATGCCCAGGCCCGCCGGGATAACCAGGCCCGCCGGGATAACCGGGGCCGCCGGGATAACCGAATGGGCCGGGGTAGTTGGCGCCCGGATACTGGCCGGGCAGAGCGTTCCTTCGGCGGGCCAGCACCACGATCAAGACGACGAGCAACGCCACTACGGTCGCCGCGGGCCAGGGTGTCCACCAACTGAACGCGGTCGTCCAGAGCACGATGGCTGCGATAACCAGTACCAGCCACACCGGCACGTGCCGCCGGCGCAGCTGCCCGGCAAAGCGATCGAGCGGTGACGAGGTGACGCCCGCCTCCGGAATCGCCGCCCAGGCGATCAGGTAGGCCACGATGCCGACGCCGCCGAAAAACGACGTGACGACGAACAGCACGCGAAACAGGACCGGATCGACCCGGAAGTACTCGCCCAGCCCACCGGCCACGCCGGCCGCAACCCGATCGGTGCGGCTGCGGCGAAGCACCGGTGGCATCGGAAAGCCGCCGGGACTCGGGGTGGGGCCGGCGTGGGAGTACCAGCCGCCGGGCGGTGGCGGGGGAGTCGAAGGTCCGTCAGTCATCGTGGTCATGATTCGAGGATCGGGCCGCGCCGGGTCCGAAACATCGGGGCGCGGCCCTGAACCGACCCTGAAACCGGATCAGCCCGGCTCCGGGCCGCACCCGATGCTCGCACGCCGCTGACCCGCGATGATGGACCGGTGAGCTCACCGCCGACCCCGCGCGCGGCGGAATCTGCCGCTCTGGCGCCGCGGCCGGTGCTGTACCGCCGCGACCACTACCGCATCGGCGGCGTGTGCGGCGGCATCGCCGATCACCTCGGCGTCCGGGTCTGGCCCGTCCGCATCGTCTTCGTCCTGCTCAACATCGCCGGGGGCCTGGGCCTGGTGTTGTATGTCGCGTTCGCGATCGTGCTGCCCCGACGGCCGGGTGCGGACCCGCGATCGAAGGTGCCGGCCTGGGTCGAATATCTGCTGGCCGCCCTGACCGTGCTCGCGACGTTCGCCCTGGTCTTCGACCGCCTGCCGGCCCGCACCGTCTTCGTGCCGGCGCTGCTCGCCTGCCTCGGTGGTGCGCTTATCTGGCGGCAGGCTTCCTCGCAGCAGCGCGACATGTGGTGGCGCGCGTCGCGGACCTCACTGCTGAGCTCTCCGACCGAGCGCGGCGGCCGGATCCGGTTGGCCGTCGGCGCCGGGCTGGTGATCGCCGCCGCCGCGACGGTGTTCGCCGGCCGTAACGTAAGCATCGGACTGCTACAGAACGTGCTGCTGGCGGTAGTCGTCACCCTCTTCGGCATCGCGTTGATAACCGGCCCGTGGTGGGTGTCGATGGTGGGTCAACTCTCCGACGAACGGCGCGAACGGATCCGCTCACAGGAGCGGGCCGAGATCGCGGCGCACCTGCACGATTCCGTGCTGCAAACCTTGGCTCTCATCCAGCGCAACGCCGGTTCCTCGCGTGAAGTCGCCCGGCTGGCCCGCGGGCAGGAGCGTGAACTGCGCAACCTGCTCTACGGAGAGCCCTCCACGCCCGATCAACTGGCCGAAGCGTTGCGACAGATGGCGGGCGAGATCGAGGACGCTTATGCGGTGACGATCGACGTGGTGCTGGTCGGTGACGTGCGGCTCGACGACCGACTGTCGGCGCTGGTCGCTGCCACGCGCGAGGCGATGGTGAACGCGGCCAAGCACGCCTCGGTCGCAACCATCTCGCTCTACGCCGAGGTCGGAGCGTCCGGAGTCGAGACGTTCGTCAAGGACCGCGGCGTCGGCTTCGTGCTCGACGAGGTCGGTGACGACCGCCAAGGCGTCCGCGGATCGATCATCGGCCGGATCGAACGACACGGCGGACAGGTCCGCATCCGCAGCACGCCCGGCGAGGGAACCGAGATAGCGATCAGGATGGATCGATGACTGGCAAACCGCGCGTCGTCCTGGTGGACGACCACAGCATGTTCCGCGCCGGTGTGCGGGCCGAGCTCGGCGACTCGGTCGAGGTCGTCGGCGAAGCGGCCTCGGTCAGCGAGGCGATCGCGGTGATCCGGCATCGCGCGCCCGACGTCGTGCTGCTCGACGTGCACATGCCCGACGGCGGCGGCCAGGCCGTGCTCGCCGGCATCGGCGGGGGCCTGCCGGATACCCGGTTTCTGGCCCTGTCGGTGTCCGACGCCGCGGAGGACGTGATCGGCGTCATCCGCGCCGGCGCGCGCGGCTATGTCACCAAAACGATCTCCGCCGCCGAACTGGCCGAGGCGATCGGGCGGGTGGCCGACGGTGACGTGGTCTTCAGCCCGCGGCTGGCCGGTTTCGTCCTCGATGCCTTCCGCGACGCGCCCGTGGTGCCCTCGGTCGACCCGGAACTCGACCAGCTCACGCCCCGTGAACTGGAGGTGCTTCGCCTGCTGGCTCGCGGCTACGCCTACAAGGAGATCGCGGCCGAGTTATTCATCTCGATCAAGACGGTCGAGACGCACGCATCGAATGTCCTGCGCAAACTGCAACTGTCGAACCGGCACCAGCTCAGCCGCTGGGCCGCCGATCGCCGGATGGTCTGAGCCCTATCGGGCGCCGCGTCCGGCCCGCAGTACCGCGTCGGCAACGATCGCGCCGTCCGCGCCGAGGGTGTCGCGGTAGTGGTCGATCACGGCGCGTTCGCGGCCTAGTTCGATCCGCGTGCCGCCGCTGTTGATCCGCGCCGCCTGAATCCGCTTGGACACCTTGGTCCGTTCGAGGACCAGTCGGGCGATTGCCGTGTCGAGCGCGTCGATCTGCTCGCGCAGCGTGCCGATCACGGAGGCGGCGTCGTCGGTCGCGGCGTCATTCGGTCGGCTCGAGTCGGTTGCGGCCGGCTGGGTGCTCGGGGCGGCGGTGCTCATGGGTCGTTCCCTTCGGAAGGTTCTCGGCCCGCGGACCCCGGACACGAAAAACGCCCCGGAGGCTTCGGGCCCGGGGCGTCGGATCAGCTGTGGTCAGCCAGTAGCGACGGGCACCGAGCGGCGGTACCCGTAGAAAAACTGGTAGGTGTGGCTTCGCACGTCGACCATCGTGGCACGAACCGCCGCCACCGGGCAAGCACAGTGGCACGAACCGCCGCCACCGGGCAAGCACAGTGGCACGGATGCGTCGGTCCAGGTCACTAGGCTGGACCGGAGATGAGCCCCACCCCGGAAGCCCTGCTCGAGGGCCTCAACCCGCAGCAGCGCGCCGCTGTCGTCCACGCCGGTTCGCCGTTGCTGATCGTCGCCGGAGCCGGGTCGGGCAAGACCCGGGTGCTCACCCACCGAATCGCCTACCTGCTGGCCGATCGCGAGGTGCACCCGGCCGAAATCATGGCGATCACCTTCACCAACAAGGCCGCCGGCGAGATGAAGCAGCGGGTCGGTGCGCTCGTCGGTGGCCGAGCGAGAGTGATGTGGGTCAGCACGTTCCACTCGATGTGCGTGCGCATCCTGCGCGGTGAGGCCAAGACGCTCGGGCTGCGCTCGTCGTTCACCATCTATGACGCCGACGACAGCAAGCGGCTGATGACTCTCGTCGGGCGTGAACTCGACCTGGACCCCAAGCGGTACCCGGCCCGCTCGCTCACCGCGCAGGTCAGCAACCTCAAGAACGAACTCGTCACGCCCGGGGCCTGGACCGACCGCGCGACCAGTGCGCACGAGAAAGTGCTCGCGGAGGCCTACCGGCTTTATCAGCGACGGTTGACCGAAGCCCAGGCGCTGGATTTCGACGACCTGATCATGACAACCGTTCACCTGCTGCAGAATTACTCCGACGTCGCCGAGCATTATCGCCGCCGGTTCCGGCACGTATTGGTCGACGAGTACCAGGACACGAACCACGCGCAATACGTGCTCGTCCGGGAATTGACCCAGGGCGAGCAGCCAGCTGAGCTGGTGGTGGTCGGCGACGCCGACCAGTCCATCTACGCTTTTCGCGGCGCGACCATTCGCAACATTCTCGAGTTCGAACGCGACTACCCGGATGCGCGCACCATCCTGCTCGAGCAAAACTATCGATCCACCCAGACGATTCTCTCGGCGGCCAACGCGGTGATCGCGCGCAACGTGGATCGCAAACCCAAGAATCTCTGGTCGGAGGCCGGGGCGGGTGAGAAGATCGCGGGCTACGTCGCCGAGAACGAGCACGACGAGGCGGCCTGGGTCGCGCAGCAGATCGGCACGCTCGGTGTCGCTCCGTCCGACGTCGCCGTGTTCTATCGCACGAATGCCCAGTCGCGTGTATTCGAAGAAGTGTTCATCCGCATCGGCCTGCCCTACAAGGTCGTCGGGGGCGTGCGGTTCTACGAACGCCGCGAGATCCGCGACGCCTTGGCCTACCTCCGCGTCATCGCGAACCCGGACGACGTCGTCAGCTTGCGGCGCATCTTGAACACCCCGCGCCGGGGCATCGGCGACAAGGCCGAAGCGGCGATCGCCTTCTTCGCCGAGCGCGAGAACATCTCCTTCGGACAGGCGCTCGAACAGGCTGATCAAATCGGCGGGATCGCGACCCGGTCGCTCAACGCGATCCGTGACTTCCTCACACTGCTCACCTCGCTTCGCGCCGTCGGGGTGAGTGAGGACGGTCAACTCGCCGCGCCCGGCGAGATCCTCGAAGCGGTCCTCGACCAGACCGGCTATCTGCACGAGCTCGAAGCGAGCAATGACCCGCAGGACGAGGGTCGCGTCGACAACCTGCGCGAGTTGGTGAGCGTGGCTCGCGAGTTCGAGCAGCAGCGCGAGGCAGCCGAGGAAGCTGCCACTCTCGATTCGTTTCTCGAACAGGTATCGCTCGTCGCCGACGCCGACGAGATTCCCGATGCCGGTGGTGGCGTCGTGACGTTGATGACGTTGCACACGGCCAAGGGCCTGGAGTTTCCGATCGTCTTCCTCACCGGCATGGAGGACGGGGCGTTTCCCCATATGCGCGCGCAGAGCGATCCGGACGAGTTGGCCGAGGAGCGCCGCCTGGCCTACGTCGGCATCACCCGGGCCCGGGAACGGCTGTTCCTCTCGCGCGCGATCTCGCGCGCCGCCTGGGGTCAGCCGGTGTGGAATCCGCCCTCACGCTTCCTCGACGAGATCCCGGATGACCTGGTGACCTGGACGGGGGCGGTCAACCGGCAGCCCTACGTCGATCGTTACGGCGACGATCCGTATCCGGGCGGATCGGGTCGCTACGGCGATCACGGCTATCGCGCGCAGCCGCCCCGCTCGTCACAGGAGCAGGTGGCGGCCAATCTGCTCGCGCGCGGCGGCTTGCGCGGCGGCGTCGGCAACCGGCCGATCCTGCAGGTGGTCGCCGGTGATCGGGTGACCCACGATGCCTGGGGGTTGGGCACGGTTCTCGACACCCGAGGCTCCGGGGAGCAATCGCAGGCTCAGATCGACTTCGGTAGCGTCGGGATCAAGTGGCTGGTGCTGCGTTACGCGAAGCTCGACAAGCTCTGAAGATGCGCCGCCCGACGGGCGCGTCGAGCGGGCCGGCCGCCTCGCCGGCCCCGATCGTGACCACGGCCGGGGCCGCAGCCGGGGGCGCCTCGTCATGCACCGGTTCGCCAACGGCCGTCGCCCGGCCGGCCGCCGCACCCGTCTGCTCCCAGACCTGCCGGCAGGCGTAGTACGTCAAATACACCAACAATCCATTGCGCACGGCGAGGTCGACGTAGCCGATCGGGGCGGACCAGACGTTGTCCTTCGTGATCCCGTCGTAGGTGAGCGGGAACTCGACCTGCGTGAGCAGGCAGACGATCAACAGAAGTCGGCCCGCGCGCATCACGGCGGGCCCCGGAGCCCGCAGGATCAGCGCGGCCAGCGGTCCACCCAGCCAGAGGATGTACTGCGGGCTCAGGGTCTTGTTGGTGACAGTCACGACCAGCGACGTGGCCAGGAACAACCACCCGACCATCTCGGCCGACACGGCGTGTGCGGCGCGGGCGCGTAGCCACAGCCAGACGAGCACGGCGAGTCCGGCCACGGTGAGCACGGTGGTGATGATCA
>JAFAWL010000040.1 GCA_019241805.1 Actinomycetota bacterium | reverse complement strand
GAAGTAATATCGTCTGCAGGGTTCCGGCTAAGTGCTGAACTCGTCAAGTACAGTTCCCCAACCGGATTCTCACCACGTCCAGGAGAAAGGCGGCCGATATGGCTACCGAGACCTACACCCGCCAGGTCGACGATGTCGACGGAAGCGCAGCGGACCGCACGGTGCGGTTCAGCTGGGAAGGCACCGCGTACGAGATCGATCTGTCGAAGAAGAACGCCAACGCGTTCGAAAAAGCCCTCGCTCCCTACCTGTCGGCGGCCCGAAAGTCGTCGAACGGTCGTCGAGCCACTACGCGCGGACGAGGGCGCGGAAAAGCAGGCGGCAACGGCTCCGCCGCTCAGCGAGCGGAAATTCGCTCCTGGGCACAGCAACAGGGCTACTCGATCGGAGACCGCGGCCGAATCGCGCAGGAGATCATCGACGCGTTCGAATCAGCAAACGCGTAACCAAGATCAAAGCAATGCCCCACGGGCTTCGCCTGTGGGGCATTGCTTTGTCGGCTGGAGTCTGTTACCGGCGCGGGCCTTACAGCACGACCAGATCGTCGCGATGGACGACCTCGCGCCGAAACCCCTCTGGAAGTTCTAAGGTTCGGCGGCCGAGTAACGCAGGGAGGTCGGTCGCGTCGTAACTGACCAGGCCGCGACCGATCACGGCACCGTCCGGACCGGCCAGTTCCACCGGGTCGCCTGCGTCGAAATCCCCGGTCACCGCCGTGATGCCGGCGGGCAGCAATGACATGCGCCGCTGCACTACGGCCGCGACTGCGCCCGCGTCGAGCACCAAGCGCCCCCGCGGAGTAGTGGCGTGCCGAAGCCAGAACAGGCGTGACGTGCTGCGCCCGCCGACTGCGCCGAACAGCGTCCCGGTACGTCCTTCCAGGGCCTCACCCACCAGCGACGCCGCCGTCAACAGCACGGGAATGCCTTCGCTGGTGGCGATCGCCGCCGCGTCGAGTTTGGTCGCCATGCCGCCGGTGCCCACGGCACTGCCGGTGCCACTGACCCGAACCTCCGCGAGCACCGCCGGATCGTCGACCTCGGTGATCAGACTCGCGTCGGCCCGATCCGGACGGCCGGTATAAAGCCCATCCACGTCAGAGAGCAGGATCAGGGCGTCGGCCCCGACCAAGTGTGCTACCAGGGCGGCCAGGCGGTCGTTGTCACCGAAGCGAATCTCCTGGGTAGCGACCGTGTCGTTCTCATTTACGATCGGAATTACTCCCAGTGCGAGCAGTCGCTCGAAGGTGCGCTGCGCGTTTCCATAGTGGCCCCGCCGATGCAGATCGTCCGCTGTGAGCAGGACTTGCCCGACGTGCAGGTCGAAGCGGGCGAAGGATGCGGCGTAGCGCTCCGCGAGCAGTAGTTGACCGACGCTCGCCGCCGCCTGTTGGGTGGCCAGGTCACGCGGCCGGGTACGTAGGCCCAGCGGAGCGATGCCGGCCGCGATCGCACCGGAAGACACCAGAACGATTTGCGTTCCAACCGATCGGCGCGCGGCCAGTGCGTTCACCAACGCGTCGAGCCGAGCCGCATCCAGACGACCCCGCGAGGTAAGCGACGACGAGCCGACCTTGACGACGATACGATGAGCGGCGGCCAGTCCCTGACGGGTCATTGCGGCCCGTCCCGGGATTCGCCGTCCCATTCGGACTCCCTGTCCCGTTCGGGCTCGTCCCACTCGCTGTCGTCGTGGTCCGTGGCATCGGCCGCATCGTCGGAACGGCGGCGCGCCTTCTTCGCGGCCAAGCGATCGGCGCTCCCGACCCGGGTCGAAGTGGAAAGTCGCTCGTCGGTGCCGCGCCGGGTCGGCGTGTAGTCCTCGTCCACCCCCGCCGTGGGCTCGAAGTCGAAGGTCACCGTGCCGATCGTCACTGCGTCGCCCGGTTCGGCACCGAGTCGGGCCAACTCCTGCTCGACGCCGAGCCGGGCCAACCGGTCGGCGAGATACCCCACGGCCTCATCGTTGTCGAAAGCGGTCTGGGTGATCCAGCGCTCGGGTTTGGCACCGTGCACGACGAACCCGTCGCGGGTTCGCTCGATGCTGAATTCGGCTTCGTCCACGGCCCGTGGGCGCAGCACGATCCGGGCCGGGCTGGGCGCCGGACGCTGCTCCCGGTCAGCGGCGACGGCCCGCGCCAGCGCGAACGACAGGTCACTCAGACCGGCGTGGCTGACCGCCGAGATTTCATACACCGGTAGCCCACGGGCCTCGATCTCGGGGCGGACGAGTTCCGCGAGATCTCGAGCCTCGGGCACGTCGAGCTTGTTCAGCGCGACGAGTCGGGGTCGCTGCATGAGATGCCCGAGACTGCCCTCGTACTGCCGGAGCTCGGCCTCGATCGTGTCGAGATCACTGATCGGGTCGCGGCCGGGCTCGAGCGTCGCGCAGTCGATGACGTGGAGCAATACCGCGCAGCGTTCGACGTGCCGCAGAAAATCCAGACCGAGACCGCGACCTTGAGCAGCGCCGGGAATCAGGCCGGGCACGTCGGCGATCGTGTACGTGACGTCTCCGGCCCCGACGACACCGAGGTTGGGCACGAGGGTCGTGAACGGGTAATCGGCGATTCTCGGTCGTGCGGCCGACAGCGCGGCGATCAGCGAGGACTTGCCGGCCGACGGAAAGCCGATCAGGCCCACATCAGCGACGCTTTTCAGTTCGAGGACAACGTCGAGGCTCTGGCCCGGTTCACCGAGCAGGGCGAAGCCCGGGGCTTTGCGCCGCGTCGAGGCCAGCGCCGCGTTTCCCAGCCCACCCCGACCGCCGTGCGCGATGACGAAGCGAGCACCGATACCGGTGAGATCGGCCAGTATCGCGCCATCGCTCGCGTGCACGACTGTGCCGTCGGGCACCCGCAGCTCGACGTCGGTGCCGTCGGCGCCGTTGCGATTGCTGCCGGCCCCCTGCTTGCCGTTGCCGCCTCGCTGATGTGGGTGATGGTGGAAGTCGAGCAGCGTGTGGACGTTGCCGTCCACGACCAGGACGACGTCACCGCCCCGGCCGCCGTTACCGCCGTCGGGACCGCCGAGTGGCTTGAACTTCTCGCGGTGAATCGAGGCCACACCGTGCCCGCCGTTGCCACCCGCGAGGTGCAGCACGACCCGATCGATGAAGGAGCTCATCGTCTGTCTCGGCCTCTGTCCTCAGATCGTCGGGAGTTGTTCTCGCTGAATTGTTGTCCGCGCCGGAAATGACGAAAGCGGGCACCGGATACCGGGGCCCGCTTCGCGCACGTTGATCGGAGTGTCGGCGGCCCTCAGCCGGCCGGCGGGACGATCGCGACGGTCTTGCGACCGCGACGCTCGCCGAACTGCACGTGCCCTTCGATCAGCGCGAACAGTGTGTCGTCACCGCCACGGCCAACGCCGTCACCGGGGTGGAACTTGGTGCCGCGCTGCCGAACGAGGATCTCGCCGGCATTCACGAGCTGACCGCCGTAGCGCTTCACGCCGAGCCGCTGGGCGTTGGAGTCACGACCGTTGCGCGAGCTGGAGGCGCCCTTCTTGTGAGCCATGTCTACTTCTTCTTTCCGGCCGAACTGGTGGCGATCTCGGTGACCTTGAGCTGAGTCAGCTGCTGACGGTGACCCATCCGCTTGTGATAGCCCGTCTTGTTCTTGTACTTGTGGATCGAGATCTTGGGACCTTTGGTCGCGGCCAGGATCTCGGCGGTGACACTGACCTCAGCGAGCTTGTCGGCCTGGTGGGTGACCGAGTCGCCGTCGACGAGCAGGATCGCCGGCAAGGCGACGGATTCGCCGATCGCGGCGTCGAGTTTCTCGACCTCGACGACATCGCCGACGGCGACCTTGTACTGCTTGCCGCCGGTCTTGACGATGGCGTACATGACTGATCCACTCCTGCTCTACTGACGTCTGGCGCCCGGGCGTCGCGCTGCCCGCTCAGGCAGCCGACTCGCGTTCACGCCGACCGGACGGGATCACGATGTGGGTGATCACAATCTTGGCTGCGCGACGGTCGGCCTACCGGAAATAGGCCGTTGTACAGGTTACGGCACCGCGCGCACGCGGCGCAAAACCGCCTCGCGGCGCCCGGAGCGGACGATCAGGAAGCCGCGACGGGGGGTCCGGCCGGACGGCTGGCGCCGCGTCGTCGACGCCGGGGCGCCGGGGCGCGCTCGTCGACACGTTCCACGGGCCATCCGGCATCCGGGGAAGCCGGCGAACCGGACGAACCGGCTGGCTCCACGTGAAGGTCGGCCGGATCGAGGCCGGCCACGGACGCCGCTCCACCGAGTTCCTCCGGCGAGACGGGCTCGGACAGTTCGGCCACGACGACCGCACCGGCGCCACCGGCGGGGAGGGCGTCGATGCCCTGCAGCTGGCTGAGCAGATCGGCGTCGTCTTCGACGTCGTCCTCCTCGCCGTGCGCCGCCCGATGGATCGCCGCCATCGCGGTCGCGGCCAGTCGCCGACGTTCCTCGGTTTCGGCGTCGACGACCGGCGCTGCCTCTTTCTTGGCCCGCGATCGTGAACCGCGCTTGCGCGGCGCTTCGTCGCCACCACGTTTGCGGCCGCCGTTCTCCTCGCCCGCATCCTCACCGCCGGACCGGAGCTCGACCGGGTCGGTGTGGACGATCACGCCCCGCCCCTTGCAGACCTCGCACGTCTGACTGAATGCCTCGAGTAGGCCCTCACCGACGCGCTTACGCGTCATCTGGACCAGCCCGAGCGACGTGACCTCGGCGACCTGATGCTTGGTTCGATCGCGGCCCAGGCACTCGGTCAACCGGCGCAGCACGAGATCGCGGTTGCTCTCCAGCACCATGTCGATGAAGTCGATGACCACGATCCCGCCGACGTCGCGCAGCCGCAGCTGCCGCACGATCTCCTCGGCCGCTTCGAGATTGTTGCGGGTGACGGTCTGCTCGAGGTTCCCGCCCGAGCCGACGAACTTGCCGGTGTTCACATCGATGACGGTCATCGCCTCGGTGCGGTCGATCACCAACGAGCCACCCGAAGGCAACCAGACCTTACGGTCGAGTGCCTTGGCCAGACCCTCATCGACCCGCAGATCGGTGAACAGGTCGCCCGTGCCGGTATAGCGACTGGCTCGCTCAGCCAAGTCGGGAGCGACGTCGGAGAGGTAGGTCGAGATCGTGTCCCAGGTGCGCTCTCCCTGGACCACGAGTTGCTTGAAGTCCTCGTTGAACACGTCGCGCACGACCCGGATGGCGAGGTCCGGCTCGCCGTGCACCAGGCTCGGCGCCGACGAGGTCCGTTCCGCCTTGGCTTTGATCGACTCCCATTCGGCGCTGAGCCGCTCGACGTCGTGAGTCAGTTCCTCTTCGCTGGCTCCCTCGGCCGCCGTCCGAATGATCACGCCGGCATCGTCCGGAACGACCTTCTTCAAAATCGTCTTGAGCCGCTGCCGCTCGGTGTCGGGTAGCCGGCGACTGATGCCGGTCATGCCACCGCCCGGCACGAAGACGAGGTAGCGGCCCGGCAGCGAGACCTGGCTCGTCAGCCGTGCACCCTTGTGTCCGATCGGGTCCTTCGTCACCTGGACGAGGATCGAGTCGCCCGGGTGCAACGCGTTCTCGATGGCGCGGGACTTGCCTTCGAGTCCGGCGGCTTCCCAGTTCACCTCGCCGGCGTAGAGGACGCCGTTGCGCCCCTTGCCGATGTCGACGAAGGCGGCCTCCATGCTTGGCAGCACGTTCTGGACCCGGCCCAGGTAGACATTGCCGACGTAACTGGTCGAGGTCGCCCGAGTGACGTAGTGCTCGACGAGCACGCCGTCCTCCACCACCGCAATCTGCGTACGGTCGCCGCGCTCACGCACCGCCATGACGCGCTCGACGGACTCGCGACGGGCCAGGAATTCGGCCTCGGTCAGAATCGAGGGACGGCGACGACCCGACTCCCGTCCTTCGCGACGACGTTGCCGCTTGGCCTCCAGCCGGGTCGATCCGCGTACCCCGCGCACGCCGTCGTCGCCGGATTCGGAGCGCCGCTCGCGCACGTGCGTGACGGTGTTCTCGGGGTCGTCGCCGGCATCGTCGGCGTCCTCGGCTCCCGCCCGCCGCCGCCGTCGCCGTCGACGGCGCGTGCTCTCACCCGCACCGGCCTCGTCCCCGGCCTCGGGCTCGGACTCGTCGTCCACGTCGACGTCGGCCTCGGCCTCATCATCGCGCCCGGCCTCGTCGTCCTCACCGCCGGGTTCCTCGGTCTCGGGACCGGCCTCGTCGAGCTCATCGCGGCTGCGACCACGACCGCGCCGGCCCCGCCGGCGGCGTCGCCGGGCGCCACTGGCCTCGGCTTCGGCGACCTCGCGCAGTTCGTCGTTCGATTCGACGTCGGCCGCGTCATCCGCGGGAGGCTCGTCGGAACTCGTGGACAGCTCGGGCGCCGCCGTCGCGGGGACGGGCGCAACTTCGCTCGAAGCACCACGGCCCCGCCGTCGGCGTGGTGCGGCGGCGGCGTCGGCGTCGACAGCAGCGGCCGGAGCCTGGAACAACACCGCAGGGGCGGCAAGCGCCGGCCGACCGGCGTCGGCTGTGCCCGTGTCCGTCGCCCCGTCGGTCCGAACCTCGGCCCCCGGCTCGGCCTCGCTCGGCGCGAGTCGCGACTCGGGGGAGGCCGTGGGCGCTTTGCGCGAGCGCTTGGCCGCCTTCTTGGGGCGAGACGGCTGCACGTCGGCGCTGTCGAAAAGGCTGCCCGGCTCGGGCGCCTGGGTGTTCGTCTCGGCTCCGGTCTCGGCGGGCGGACCGGCCTTTTTCGCGACGGTCTTCCGCGTCCGCTTCGTGGCGTTCACCGGGGCCGCGGGCTCGGCCGATCCCGACTGATCGCCGTCAACGGCTTTCTCGGCGACAGTGTCGACGGGCAATCCGCCGTCGCCGGTAGAAATCGCCGGCGCCGTGCGCTTGCGTGGCGCCCTTTTGCGCGCAACCGGCGCGTCGGCGTCGTTCACGGCATCGTTGCTGCTCACCTCCCCGCCGTCCGCTCTCCCGTCCGGCTCGACGGGGGGCGCCGCTTTCTTGACCGATTTCGCAGCGCGCTTACGCGGCGACTTGGCTGGTGCGGTCGGCTCGGACGGGGCCGAAGCGTCGCTGGTGGTGCGGGTTGCCTCTGAATCGTTGTCGTCGGGCATTGTTCTCGAATCTCCGTTCGGCTCCTGGGCGCGGACGCCGTCATGGGCGGGTCCGCGACCGCACAGGAGCAGGTGCGACGAACGCGCGGGAGCACGTTCGCGAAGTCTTAGGGCGCTCACACCGCTGGGTGGGGTGAGCCGGTTTTTCTGGGGCTAACCCTCTCGGGCTCTTGCCGGCGCTTTGGCGCCGAGCGGTTCCCAACGCGCCGGCCGGCCCGCTGGTCGGGCCGCCACACCGACCACGCGGCGGTCGACCCTGAATGTCTAACTGTTCGCTTCGTCGAGCTGGGTGGCGTCCTCGCGAACGCCTGTTCCGACGGGGCCGACGCCCATAGCGCGGTCGAGCGCGAGCGGATCGCTCACGCCGCCAGAACCGTCCAGCGGCCCCTGCGCCAGGCGCACGGCTCGAGCCGGCACCGTACGGGCGAGACCGCCGACGGCCGCCAGGGCGGCAAGCACGTCGTCGGGTCGGATGGCTGGCGTGGTCAGCCGTACGACCGCGTCCATTATCGCACGCTGATGCCCTTCCGGCCCGTTGCCGGGGTCGACGACGGTCGCTGCGAGGATCGCGGCGCGGGCGTCGACGAGTTTCCGGCCGTCCTTGGTCCGCCGTTCGACCAGCGCCTGGGAGGTTGCCAGCAACGCGGCTAGCGCGGCCGCGACCTCCGGCGCCGGCGCGTCGAACTCGATCCGCCAACGGGCCGCGTGCATCCGTTCGGCGAGGGATCCGGGACCCGCCTCGACCGCTTCGGTGATGTCCAGGCCGGGCGGCAGAGCGGCGTCCAGTTCGCGACGCACGGCCTGCGGATCGACCCGGCGGGCCAGGCCGATCTCCAGGTACTCCGCTTCGCTCGCGACACCGGTCGGCGATGCCCCGACGTAAGAGATCTTGGGGTGGGGGCTGAAGCCGGCCGAGTACGCCATCGGGATCTCGGCCCGTCGTAGGGCACGCTCGAAGGCCCGGGCGAAGTCGCGGTGCGAGGTGAACCGGAGCCGACCGCGCTTGGCGTAGCGCAACCGGATGCGCTGAACCACCGGCGGCGGAGGCGGCCCCTCAGGAGCTCGTCGCGCCATCGACGACCGTCACGCCGGACGTCGGGCGGGCCAGCAGCGGCAGCAGTCTCCGCCCGGTCGGACCGACCTGGATATCCGTCCCCATCGTCGCGCACACCCCGCAATCGAAGCAGGGAGTCCACCGGCAGTCGTCCTGTTCGAATTCGGCCAGCGCGTCCTGCCAGTCGTCCCACAGCCACTGCTTGTCCAGGCCGGAGTCGAGATGATCCCAGGGCAGGACCTCATCGGCCGACCGCTCCCGCGTGGTGTACCAACCGATGTCTACGCCCGCGTTTGCGCAGGCAGTCATCCATCGGGCAAAGGAGAAGTGTTCGCTCCACCCGTCGAAGCGCCCGCCGTCGCGCCACACCCGCTCTATCACCGCCGCGACCCGCCGATCACCGCGCGAGAGCAGGCCCTCGACAAGCGAGGGCTCGCCGTCGTGATACCGCATACCTACGTTGCGGCCGAGTGAGCGGTCGGCGTTGATCGCTTCCCGCAGTTTGCGAAGGCGGCTGTCGACCGTTTCCGGGTCGGCCTGCGCCGCCCACTGGAACGGTGTGTGAGGTTTGGGCACGAAACCGCCGATCGACACGGTGCAGCGGATGTCGCGGCTGCCGGTGGCGGCGCGCCCGGCGCGGATCACGTCGTGCGCCATTTCGGCGATTTCCAGCACGTCCTCGTCGGTCTCGGTCGGCAGGCCGCACATGAAATAAAGCTTCACCTGCCGCCAGCCCTGGCTGTAGGCCGCCGTGACCGTACGGATCAGGTCGTCCTTGCTTACCATCTTGTTGATGACCCGCCGCAGGCGCTCACTGCCGCCCTCGGGCGCGAACGTGAGACCGGATCGCCGGCCGTTACGAGAGAATTCGTTGGCCAGATCGATGTTGAAGGCATCGACACGGGTTGAGGGCAACGACAACGACACCTTGTCGTCCTCGTAACGGTCGGCCAGTTGCTTGGCGATCTCGCCGATCTCCGAATGGTCGGCGCTCGACAGCGACAGCAGCCCGACCTCCTCGAAGCCGGTGGCCCGCAGGCCCTGCTCGACCATCCGGCCGATTCCCTCGATGCTTCGTTCCCGAACCGGCCGGGTGATCATGCCCGCCTGGCAGAACCGGCAGCCCCGCGTGCAGCCCCGGAAGATCTCGACGCTCATCCGCTCGTGGACCGACTCGGCCAACGGCACGAGCGGCGTTCGTGGATAGGGCCACTCGTCGAGGTCCATGATCGTGTGCTTCACGACGCGTTCCGGCACGCCGGGACGGTTCGGTCGCACAGCCGCGATCCGGCCGTCCGGCCGATAGTCGACGTCGTAGAAGCCGGGCACGTAGACGCCGCCGGTGCTCGCAAGCCGTTCGAGCAACTCGACCCGAGACGCGCCGTCATCCTTCGCGTCGCGAACGACATCGGTGATGGCGCCGACCGCCTGTTCGCCGTCACCGAGCACGGCGGCGTCAATGAAAGCCGCGATCGGTTCCGGGTTGAAGGCGGCGTGCCCGCCGGCGATCACAATCGGATGGGACTCATCACGATCGACGCTGTGCAGCGGGATGCCGGCCAGGTCGAGCGCTACCAGCAGATTCGTGAATCCAAGTTCGGTCGAGAAACTAACCCCGAGCAGATCGAACGCGGCCACCGGCCGGTGCGAATCGACAGTGAATTGACCGATGCCGTGTTCGCGCAGCAGCGCTTCCAGATCGGGCCACACGGAGTACGTACGCTCGGCCAGCGCGTCGGCGCGTTCGTTGATCACCTCATAGAGGATCTGCACGCCCTGGTTGGGCAGGCCGACCTCGTACGCGTCCGGATACATCAGGGCCCACCGCACCGCGACCGATTGCCAATCCTTGCTGCGCGAGTTCAGTTCGCCGCCGACGTACTGGATCGGCTTGCTGACCCGCGACAGCAACGGTTCGAGTCGGGGAAACAGGCTCTCGACGTCGCCGGAGGTGCGCACAGGGCGCCAGTCTACGGGCGATTCAGCGCGGCGACGCCCGCCTGACCGCGAGCAGCAGCCCGATCGCGAGCGATTGGGCGAACATCGAGGATCCGCCGTAACTCACGAATGGCAGGGGCAGGCCCGTGACCGGCGTGAGCCCGAGGTTCATGCCGATGTTCTGAAACGCCTGGAACGCCATCCAACACACGACGCCGCAGGCGATCAGACGGCCGATCCGGTCGGACTGGGCCGCGATGCGCAACCCGCGCCAGCAGATGACGGCGAACAACGCGATGATGGCTCCGCCACCGACGAAGCCGAGTTGTTCGCCGGCCGCGCTGAAGATGAAGTCGGTCTGTTGCTCTGGCACGTAACCGCCGTTGGTAGCAGCCCCGTGAAACAGGCCCGTGCCGAACAGGTGGCCGCCGGCGATCGCAATGCGCGCCTGGTTGACGTTATAGGCGACGCCCTGCGTGTCGATGTTCGGATTGGCGAACGCCCGGAAGCGGTCGAGCTGGTATTCGGCGAGCAGACCGGCCTTGACGGCGAGCACCGCGCCGAGCGCCCCGAAAGCGATCAGCCCCACCAGCCACCGCGCCGGGACCCCGCCCGCGAGCAGCACGCCTAGGGCCGCCGCACACAACACGATTGCCGAGCCGAGGTCGGGTTGAAGCATGATCAACCCCAGCGGGACGGCCAGGAGCGCCAAGGCGATCAGGACGTCGGAGGTGGTCGGCCGCTGGTCGTCGTCCCGGTCCATCGCGCGAGCGGCGAACATCACCGACATGCCGACGATGAGGCCGAGCTTCATGAATTCGGCCGGCTGGACAGCGAAGCCGCCGCCGATCCGGATCCAGGCATGGGCGCCGTTCACGGTGGTGCCGACGACGAAGACGGCCAGCAACCCGAGCAGCGAGAGGACGTACACCACGGGACCGATCAGTCGAAGCTGGCGGGCGTCCAGTCGCCAGGCGACCAATGCGAGCAGGCAACCGATCCCTACGTTGAGCAGATTGCGTTTCAGGTAGGAACGCGAGGCGTCGACACCGTCGAGGTTGCGGGTGACCGACCACACCAACACGGTGCCCAAAGCGCACAGCGCGAGCGCGGCGGCAACGAGGATCCAGTCGACGCGGCGCCCGGCCTCGGGCTCGACCTCGATGCCGGGCAGCAGATCCGAGAGGGGGGCGACCGGATCACGGGCGCGACCGGGTTCCGGGAAGGCGGATGCAGCCGCGGCGTCGACTGCGTCGTCGAGCAACGTCAACGCTGCCGCCCGGCGCGAACCGGCGCGGTGGCGATGGCGGGCGCCTGCGCGCCCGGCTTGTGGCTCGGCGAGGCCGGCTGGTGGCTCGACGCCGACGTCACCGTCGTGCTTGGGCTGGTCGTACCGATTGACGTCGGCGCCACCGACGGGCCGATGTGCGGCAACGCGGTGACCGGCGAGGATCCCGGCAACAGCGCCGGCTGACCGGCACCCAGCAGACCGTTGTAGACCTGGCGCAGCATGGGCGCGGCCGCGCTGGCGCCCGTACCGGCCTGTTCGATCATGCCGACCACGACGTACTTGGCCGTCGGGTTGCCCGAAGCGTCCGTGCCGACCGGACCCCACGAGGCCAGCCACGAGGTGTCCTGCTGTCCTTGGACCTCGGCCGTTCCCGTTTTGCCGCCGAGCAACGTCTTGTACGGTGCGCCGTCGAACGCATTCGCGCCGCTGACCGCGTGGTTGTTCTGGAAGTGCAGCGCGTTGGCGATGTAGCTCAGCGTCGACTGCGCCACCGGTACGGTGTTCTTCACCGTCGGATTGATCGTCTTCACGACCTGACCGGCGGCGTTGACGACCGCCCAGCCGATCGTCGGATTCCAGATCTTGCCCCCGTTGAGCATCGCTGAATACGCGACAGCCAGTTGCAGCGGCGACAGTGTGGTCTCGCCCTGACCGATCGCCATGTCGGCGTTGTCACCGGCTCGGTAGCGCCAGCCGTCGGTGCAGTTCTCCTTAGCCAGCTCGGTGAGATAGGCCCGCTGGGCCGGATCCTTCTCGTTCGGGAAGCCGGAAGCGGCATCGGCGCAGTAGGTGGCCTTGTTGGCCTGCCACCGGCTCATCCGGGTCTCGCGGTCGGCGTAGCTTCCACCCGCCTGCTCGTCAGCGGGCAGATCCACGCCGGGCGACGAGCCCAGACCGTAGGCCGAGGCCGTTTGCTGAAGGAACTCGTTCGCCTTCTGATTGGCGTCGACCAGTTTCTGGTCGGCGTAATACTCGTTGGCCGCCGGGGCGTAGAAGAACGTGTCGCAGGAAACCTGCAAAGCCTGGGCCAGGCTGAGCGGATAGCCGAATGCCTCGGAGTCGTAGTTGGTCTTGACGCGGCCATCGATCGTCAACGACCCGGGGCACGGGTAGCGGCCCGACGTGGTGATCTCGTTGTGCGACACCAACGAAGAAGCGGTGATCAGCTTGAATGTGGAGCCGGGCGCGTATTGGCCGTCGATGGCCCGGCCGACCAGTGGGTCGCCGGAGCCGGGGGCGGTGAGCTTCTGATAGTCGGCCACCGAGATGCCACCGACGAAGATCTGCGGGTTATAGGTCGGGTAGCTGGCGGCGGCAATGATTCGCCCGGTGTTCGGATCCATGACGACCACGGCACCGGAGGTCGCAGGCTTGCCGTTCTTGCGGACGGCCGCGATCTCGTCCGCGAGCGCCTTCTCGGCCTGGGCCTGCACACCGCTGTCGATGCTGGTCACCAAAGTGGCACCCTGTTGGGCCGCGGTGATCTTGCCGGTGCCGACGGCAAAGCCGCGCGCATCGAGCTGAACCTGCTGGGTTCCGTCGACGCCTCGCAGGATCGAGTCGTACTGCTCTTCCAAGCCGCTTCGTCCGATGGTGTCGGAGTCGACCAGTTTCGAGTCGGCCTGCTCATCCTTTGCGCCGACCGCGCCCGCGTAGCCGAGCAGCTGCGCGGCCAGCGAGCCGCCGGGATAGTTGCGGACGGTCTGCGTCGTAACCGCGACGCCCGGGAAGTCCTCGCGGTGTTCGCTGATGGCCAGCACGACGCCCGTGCCGGCGTTACTGGCGACCGGTACCGGCTGATAGGGCTCACCGGTCCAACACGGGTCGGGCACCTTCGCCCCGCAGGGCGTGATCTTGCGGCCGAGGTCGGTGGCGTTCGTCCCGAGCAACGCCGCCAACCGGGCGAGCACGGCCTTGCCCTTGTCCTTTTGTTCTTGAAGCGTCTCCCAATTCACGGTCACGACGTGCGTCGAGGTGTTGTCGATCAGCGGCTTGCCCTGGTCGTCCACCACGAGGCCCCGCGCCGCCGGAATCACGATCTTGCCGCTCGACAGCTGCGTGCCGGCCAGAGTTGCCGGATGCCGATCGACGATCTGCACGTAATAGAGACGACCGCCGAGCGTCACGATGAGTGAGGCGACGAGGACGGTGATCAGCCATAGCCGCTTGGCCCCGACATCACGCACGACGCACCGCCGGCCGAGCTCGCAGGGCCGGGCTGCGCAGCATCGCCTGCACGATCGGGGTCAACGCCAGCGCGACGGCGACGTCACCGATCGCGGCCGGGCCGGCGTAGCGGATGCAATCCATCGCCGGCGTGCCGTACGGGCCGAGCGCGGCCAGCAAGAGCCCGGCCGCGAACGTGCTCAGCGCGGCGAGTGCTCCGGCGATGATCGCCCGGCGCTTGGTCGTGTGCTCGGCCAGCAGCCCGGCGCCGACACCCAGACCGAGCCAGCACAATGCGAGCACGCCGGCCGGGTGTTGCGAGGCGAGATCGGCCAGCAGTCCCGCGGTGAAGCCCAGCGCAATGCCGGTCGAGGGGCCGGTGGCGAGCGCGACGGCGGCGACGAGAATCGCCGGCAGGCTCACCGGAATATGTCCCGCGAGCGGTACGACCAGACCGGCCTGCACGATCATCGCGCTCACGACGGCGGCGAGCGCGGCCACGGCCCGACGGACGGTCATCGGTGCCCCGCCGACTGCGCGGCACCGGCCGAGGGGCTGGTCGCCGGCTCAGCGCCCGACGGGGTGATCACTGCTCGGGGCGCCGAGTTCGGGCCGCCGTGCAAGATCACGCCGACCAGATCGAGCGCAGTCGGTGAGGTTGCCGCGCGCAGGGCCGCCTGCGTCGTTCCGTCACCGGACGCGCGAACCGCGATCACTGTGCCGACCAGCAAACCGGCCGCGTAGGTGGACTGGCCGGCAGGCCCCGTCTGGAGCTGGTCCCCGACCTTCAGATCGGCGCTGGGATCGAGCGGTACCAACGTGAATCCGGCCGTCCCGGCCCCGGTGGCCACGGCGAGCTGGCCGGTTCGGGTGTCGCGCACCCCGATCCCGGATCCCGGGTCGGCCGCCAGCAGGACGACCGAACTGGACGAGTCGACGTGGATGATGCGACCGACCACGGCGGACCCGTCGGTGACGGTCTGATCGACGGCGACGCCACTGCCGGCTCCCACGTCGAGCGTCGCCGTCCAGTCGAAACCCTCGCCCGGCCCAAACGCGATCAGCTTCGCCGGCACGATCGTCAACCCACCCGCGTCCGCGGCCAACTGCAGCCGGTTCAGCTCGGCCGTGCTCTTGGCCTCGGCCTGGCTGGCGGCCAGTTGCCGATGCAGGTCGGTGTTCTCACGGCGCAGTTTGTCGATCTCGGCTCGACTGCTGCCCACATCGGGGATGCCCTGTACGAAGCGACGCGTCGGGCCGAGCACCGAGTCGGTCGAACGATAGAGCGCACCCATTGCGCCGCGAACCCCTCCGTGGGCGTTGCGCAGGCCACCGCCGGCGTCGTCCAGCGTCACGAAGCAGATGGCGATCACCGCGAGCGCTATTGCCGAGATGCGCTGCCGGCGAGTCAGGCGGCGCATGCCGATCACCGCCGCGGGCCGTCGACGACGACCTTTTGTAGTTGCTCGAAGTGCTCGACGACGGTGCCCGTGCCCAGCACCACGGAGTCGAGGGGTCGTTCGGCCACGACGACAGGAATTCCGATTTCGTGCTGCACCCGCGCCGCCAGGCCGCGTAGCAGCGCTCCCCCACCGGTCAGCACGATGCCGCGACTGACTAGGTCACCGGCAAGTTCCGGTGGGCAGCGGTCCAGCGTCATTCGGATCGCCGTGACAATCCGCACGATCGGCGCCTCGATCGCCTGGCGCAGTTGTTCACCGGTAATGGCAACGTTGCGCGGTAGTCCGGACCCGGCGTCGCGGCCGCGAATCTCGGCGCGTTGGGGTCCGGCGACGGGAAACGCCGAACCGAGGGTGATCTTCAATTCCTCGGCCGTCCGCTCGCCGATCAGCAGCGCAAAATTGTCACGTACGTGGTCGACGATCGCCGTGTCGAGCGCGTTACCGGCTACCCGCAGACTGGTCGAGGCGACGATGCCACCCAGAGCCAGCACCGCGACCTCCGTGGTGCCACCTCCGATGTCGACGATCATCGACCCGCTGGGCTGGTTGATAGGCAGGCCGGCGCCGATCGCCGCGGCCATGGGCTCGGAGATGATGTGCACCCGCCGGGCGCCGGCGGCATAGGTCGACTCGCTCACGGCGCGTTGCTCGACGCCGGTGATCCCGGACGGCACACACACCACCACGCGCGGCCCGGTGAACACGCTGCGGTGGCGCATCACCTTGCGCACGAAATAGCGGAGCATCTCGGCGGTGATGTCGTAGTCGGCGATGACACCGTCCTGCAGCGGTCGTACGGCTTTGATATGTCCCGGGGTGCGGCCGATCATCCGCTTCGCGTCCACGCCAACGGCCACGACCGCCTTGCTGTTCGTGTCGACGGCGACGACCGAGGGCTCGTTGAGCATGATGCCGCGGCCCCGCGCGTACACCAGCGTGTTGGCGGTGCCGAGATCTATCGCCAGGTCACCGCCGAGCACACCGCTTCGCGCGGACAGCAGCGAAAGCGACGTGAACGCCACGACAAAGTTCCCTCACACAATCAACCGGTCGGCACTCCTAGCGGCGATCGTATGGTGCGTGGGGAGCCGGATCCGGTTGCGACTCGCGGGACACCGATGACGCCTGAGGCGCTTCACAGCCGATGCGCACGAGCGTGGAGATCGACCTACGGCGTCGGGAACCAAAGTCCGATCTCCCGCTGCGCCGACTCGACCGAGTCGCTGCCGTGTACGAGGTTCTGCACGACGCGAAGACCCCAGTCTCGGCCGAGGTCACCGCGGATGGTGCCGGGCGCGGCCAGGGTGGGATCCGTGGCCCCGGCAAGCGAGCGGAAGCCGGCGATGACCTGATGCCCCTCGGCGACGATGGCGGCTACGAAACCCGAAGACATGAACTCGAGCAGCGGCTCGAAGAACGGTTTGCCGACGTGCTCGGCGTAGTGGGCTTCAAGTAGCTCACGGTCGGGGCGGCGCAGGTCGAGCGCGGCTAGGACGTAACCCTTGGCCTCGACCCGGCGGATGACCTCGCCGGTCAGGCCGCGACCGACTCCGTCGGGCTTGACCAGGACGAGGGTGCGTTCGAGCTCGGTCACGCGCCGCAGCCTACGAGATCAGCATTCGTGGCCCGGAGGGAGTGCCCACCAACTGATGGCGAAGGTTCAGCAGGTAGCCCCAGACGCCGACCAGTAAGACCGACGCGATCAGAGCGGCCGGCAACCAGATGCCGGTGGCAAGGAACAGCACCTGGAGCGCCGAACCCGTGCCGATCCCCCACGGCCGCCGGAGTAGGAAGCCGGCCGCGACCATCACGACAGCGAGCATGATCAGCACGACGGTCTTGGTGGTGCCCAGTCCGCCCGAGGTCTGGGCCAGCGCTCTGGGCATGAGCAACACGACCAGCGCCTCGAGGCACAGCACGGCCGCGAGTGCACCGCGAGTGGCACGATTGGCTCGACGGCTGCGCGCTTCGACCTGCTCGGCCGTCGGCAGCGGCGGATGCAGCACTGATTCCGCGTCCGGCAGCCCGGGCCCGCTCGCCTCCGGGCCTTCGAACGGGGCGCTCATCGCGTCCCCAACAGCACTCGCGCCTCGCCCGCGGTGATCACCGATCCGGTGACGAGGACCCCGGCACCGGCAAGGACCGCATCGTCGCTCTCTTCGGCCAGGCGGACCGCGGTCTCGATAGCGTCGTCCAGGCGCGCTTCGACCGACACACGTTCGCGGCCGAACACCTCGACCGCGATCGCGGCGAGATGGTCTACCGGCAAGGCGCGCGCAGAGGAGTTCTGGGTTACCACGAGTTCGTCGAGAACCGGCTCCAGGACTTCCAGCATGCCGCGGACGTCTTTGTCCCCGAGGACGCCGATGACGCCCACGAGCCGTCGGAAGTCGAACGCTTCTGCGAGGGCGGCGACGGTCGCCGTCATTCCGTGCGGGTTGTGAGCGGCGTCGACGAGCACGGTCGGCGCGGCCCGAACCGTTTCGAGGCGACCCGGTGAGCGGACCGCCGCGAACGACGAACGCACGACGTCGAGATCGATCACCCCGGTGGCGGCACCCGCCCCGAAGAACACCTCGACGGCCGCCAGCGCGAGGACGGCGTTCTGCGCCTGGTGTGCGCCGTGCAAAGGGAGAAACACCTCGTCATAAATGCCGGCCAGTCCCTGGAGGGTGAGCAGTTGGCCGCCGACCGCGACCTGACGGTCGAGCACCGCGAACTCGAGACCCTCGCGAGCGACACTCGCGCCCACGGCGACAGCGCGCTGGATCAGTTCGTTCGCGGCGTCGACCGGCTGGGCGGCCAGGACCGCGGTCGCGTCCGGCTTGATGATTCCGGCCTTCTCGTGGGCGATCGTCGCCGTCGTGGGGCCGAGGTACTCGGTGTGGTCGAGGCCGATCGGCGTGACTACCGCGATCTCGGCGTCGATGACGTTGGTCGCGTCCCACTCGCCCCCGAGACCGACCTCGACCACGGCGACGTCGACCGGGGCGTCGGCGAAGATGGCGAAGGCGAGCGCGGTGATGACCTCGAAGAAGGAGAGCTTGACCTCGAACTGGCCGTCGATCAGCTCCAAGTAGGGCGCTAGTTCCGCGTACGCGTCGACGAACGTGCGATCGTCCACGGGCACGCCGTCGAGCACGATCCGCTCGTTGACCTTCGACAGGTGGGGGCTGGTGAACCGGCCTGTGCGCAGGCCGAAGCCGCGCAGCAACTCATCGATCATCCGGGCGGTGCTGGTCTTTCCGTTGGTGCCGGTGAGGTGGATCGACCGATAGGCCCGTTGCGGATCACCGAGCAGGCCGGTCAGCGCCTCGATGCGTTCGCGGGTCGGGTGGATTCGTCCCTCGCCGGTGCGGGAGACGATCTCGGCCTCGGCTCGTCGGAGCAGTTGGGCGTATCGCTCAGCCTCGGTCTGCGCCACAGCGCGCGAGTCTACGTCGCTCGTGAGGACGGCCCGTACTTCACGATGACGGCAGCGCGGCCAGCGCGGCCTGCAGCCGCTCCCGTTCCGCCGCGGCCGCGGCCAGCCGATCGCGCACCTTCGCGATCACGGGTTCCGGCGCCTTGCTGGTGAAGGCGACATTGTCGAGTTTGGCGACGTTG
>JAFAWL010000392.1 GCA_019241805.1 Actinomycetota bacterium | reverse complement strand
GCGCAGGCGCCCGGTGGCGACGTCGAATTCGTAGCCCTGCACATCGTCGCGGTGTGGCAGCCACTGACAGCTGCGCACGGCTTCGACGGCCCGACGCGCTTGATCGTCCAAGTCGGTAAACCCGGGGACGTCCCATGTGGGCTGCCGACCGCCGGCGTCGTTGAGTTCCGCGCGGAATGCCTCGTCGTCGAATCCGTCCATGCCACACCCGGTGTGCAGCACGATCGCGATCTGCGCGGTGCCCAGCCGGCGCTGACTTATCGCCAGTGAGCGCAGCACGTCATCGGTGATCGATGCGCCGGCGTTTCGCAGGATGTGCGCGTCGCCTTCGGCCAGACCGAAGGCGGCCACCGGATCGATACGCGCGTCCATGCAGGTGACGAGGGCGAGTCGGCGTACCGGAGCCGGGCCGGGACGAGGCGTGTGCTGAGCGGCGTACGTGTGGTTCTGGGTCAACATCTGGTCGAACGTGGTCACCTGCGCGAGCTAACCAGATCGTTCGTTCGGGGCGACAACGGCCCTTTCGCCTGGGCGCGTAAGTTGCCTGTGACCCGACACCCGCCCGCCGAGGAGGTGAGGTATGGCCCGGTTCGTGCTCGTGCCCGGAGCGGGCGGCGCGTCCGCGTACTGGGGCCCGGTCGTCGACGAGCTGCGCCGACGCGGGCACGAGGCGGTCGCGGTCGACCTCCCCGGCGCCGATCCGGATTCCGGCTTGCCCGAGTACGCCGAGCGGACGCGAGCGGCTCTGGGCGTCGGACCCGCGTCGGTGCTGGTCGCGGCATCGTTGGGTGGTTTCACCGCGGCGACGCTGGTTGATTCGGCGCTCGTCGGTGCGCTGGTGTTCGTGAACGCGATGATCCCGCGGCCGGGTGAGACGGCCGGCGAATGGTGGGCGGCGACGGGATCGGAGGCGGCCCGGGTAGTGGCCGCTCGGACGGCTGGCTACGGAACCGAGTTCGATGACGAGACGTACTTTGCGCACGATGTGCCGCGCACGGTCTGGGAGAGTCTGGATCCTGCGCATGCGCTCGAGGTCGACACGATCTTCGGCCAAAGCTGCGAGTTCGCCGGCTGGCCGGCGGCCTTACCGATCACGGTGCTCGTCGGCCGAGATGATCGGCTGTTTCCGGCCGAGTTCCAGCGCCGCGTCGCGCGCGAGCGGCTAGGTGTGGACGTGAGCGTCATACCCGGCGGCCATCTCATGGCGCTGGCGAATCCGCTCGGGGTGACAGCTGCGCTGGAGCGGATCGGCGTTAGCGTCGCCCGACCGGGCTGAGCCCACCCAACCCGAACCCCACCTGCTCGGCATAGACGGAGCCGTACGCTGCCGCGACGCGCAGCCAACGACCACGCACGTCCACCGCGACAGTCGTGTCGCGGGCGACGAACCCCATCCGGGTGAGCGCGGACAGCAGACGCAGTGTGACGGTGGCACTCGTGGGCCCGTTGGAGACGGTCAGCACGACCGAGCCGAGCAACGCATCGGCGACTTCGGCCCGGGGTTCGGCGCCGGGGAGATTCTCGCGCTCAGCCGTCTCTTTGAGGGTGGAGGCGCCGCTGCGTACGAGGTCGCGGATCACCGCATCGGGGACGGATTCGACCCGCTGCCACCCGCCGGCGGGAGGCAGCGCGGATCGCCATTCGAGGTCTTGACGAGGTGGTTCGGGCGCAACCGGATCGTCGTACCAGGCGGCCAGATCAGCCGCACTGTGTACGACATCGGCGTCCCCCTCGTCGGGTCGATCGTCGAACGTGACCGCACGGCCGGCGAGCACACCGAAGGGCAGCAGCGCGAGGGCCGACCGCAGCCGGCCGACCGCGCGCAGGCGAATGAGGCCGTGCTGGTCGAGCTTGGCGACGCGGCGCACGAGCGGCATCAGTTCGGTGATCTCGATGCGCTGAATCCCGGCGTCGGCGCGTGTCACGGACGCCCCTCGACGGCTCGGTCGGCGACGGCTCGGTCGGCGACGGCTTGGTCGGCGACGGCTTGGTCGGCGACGGTCAGTGGCTCGCGTCCGTCGTCGACGAAGCGCTGCAGGATGTCACGCTCGTCGGACGTGAGCCGGCGTGGCCGATCGGTGGCGAACTCGTAGGTCACACAGTCGGTGGACGCGCGTGCGGCGAGGCGTCCGTTGTCGAACACCTCGTAGTGAACGGTGAACGACGCGCCGCGGATCCGGTCGATCCACAGTTCGAGGATGAGCGGCTCCGGGTGGTAGACGATCGGCAGCAGGTAGTGGATCTCGTGCCGCGAAATCACCGTGCCTTGCGCGAACGTGCCGTCGTAGCGCTCGAAGAACATGGCCACCCGGGCTTGTTCGAGGTAGGCAAGGTAAGAGCCGTTGTTGACATGGCCGTACGCGTCCATGTCGGACCACCGCATGTGCACCTGGTGCACGAACCGTGCCATCGCCGCCTCGGGCTAATCGCGGGTGAGTTTCCGGTAGGTGACCGAGTGCGGACGGGCCGCCTCCTGCCCGAGCCGCTCGATCTTGTTCTTCTCGTAGGACTCGAAGTTGCCCTCGAACCAGAACCATTGGGCCGGGTCGTCATCCGTGCCCTCCCAGGCCAGGATGTGGGTGGTTACGCGGTCGAGGAACCACCGATCGTGGCTGATCACCACGGCGCAGCCGGGGAATTCAAGCAGCGCGTTCTCCAGCGATCCGAGCGTTTCGACGTCGAGGTCGTTGGTCGGTTCATCGAGCAGCAGCAGGTTGCCGCCTTCCTTTAGCGTCAGTGCCAGGTTCAAGCGGTTGCGCTCGCCACCGGAAAGAACACCGGCCGGCTTCTGCTGGTCCGGGCCTTTAAAGCCGAACGCCGACACGTAAGCACGCGAGGGCATCTCGACCTGTCCGACCTGGATGTGGTCCAGACCATCGGAGACGACCTGCCAGACGTTCTTGTTGGGGTCGATGCCACCGCGTCCTTGGTCGACATAACTGATTTTCACGGTGTCGCCGACTCGGACCTCGCCGGAATCCGGCTTCTCCAGACCGACCATCGTCTTGAACAGCGTGGTTTTGCCGACGCCGTTCGGGCCGATGATGCCGACGATGCCGCCGCGGGGCAGCGAGAAGGACAGATCCTTGATGAGCATGCGCCCGTCGAAGCCCTTGTCGAGGTGGCTCACCTCGACAACCACATTGCCCAGACGCGGCCCCGGCGGAATCTGGATTTCATCGAAGTCGAGCTTGCGCGTCTTCTCGGCTTCGGCGGCCATCTCCTCGTAGCGGGCCAGGCGTGAGCGGCTCTTCGTCTGCCGGCCACGGGCATTTTGGCGAACCCAGTCGAGCTCGTCGCGCAGCCGCTTCTGCAGCTTCTGGTCCTTCTTGCCCTGAACTTCCAGGCGTTCGGCCTTCTTCTCCAAGTAGGTCGAGTAGTTGCCCTCGTACGGGTAGGCGCGTCCGCGGTCGAGTTCAAGGATCCACTCGGCCACGTTGTCCAGGAAGTACCGGTCGTGGGTGACGGCGAGGATCGTGCCGGCGTACTTGGCCAGGTGCTGCTCCAGCCACTGCACGCTTTCGGCGTCCAGGTGGTTGGTCGGCTCGTCCAACAGCAGCAGGTCGGGGGCTTCGAGCAGCAGCTTGCACAGCGCCACCCGCCGTCGCTCGCCACCGGAGAGGTGAGTGACCGGCTCGTCACCGGGCGGGCAGCGCAGGGCGTCCATAGCCTGCTCGATCCGGCTGTCGAGGTCCCAGCCGTCGGCGTGCTCGATCTTTTCCATCAGCTCGCCCTGCTCGGCCAGCAGCGAGTCGAAATCGGCGTCGGGCTCGCCCATCGCTGCGGACACCTCTTCGAAACGGGCCAGCCACCCTCGCAGCTCGGCGACGCCGTCGTCGACGTTCTCTCGAACCGTCTTGGATTCATCCAGCGGCGGCTCCTGTTGGAGCAGCCCCACCGAGTAGCCC
>JAFAWL010000380.1 GCA_019241805.1 Actinomycetota bacterium | reverse complement strand
CTCGGGCTCGTTCTTCTGGTTCGTCTCGCGGCGCATCGACGCGCGACCGGAGGACCGGAACGACGCCGAGATCGCCGAGGGCGCCGGCGACTTCGGATTCTTCAGCCCCGGCAGCTACTGGCCCTTCGGCATCGCGGGAGCGGCGGCGATCGCCGGCGCCGGACTGGCGTTCGTGCAGGTCTGGCTGCTGCTGGTCGGCGTCGGCCTGATCCTTGCCGCCGTCGGCGGCCTGCTGTTCGAGTACTACGTCGGCGGTCGCAACACCCTGGGATAACCGCCCTGTACCGGCGCTGACTGAACGTACGGATCTCTCTCACACAGCGGGTCGAGTTCGGCCCGGCGATTCCTCCGGGAACGCGGAGGACCGACGCTCACTGAGCCGAGCGCACCGACTCGAGCCACCCGAGCACCGGCGCTATCCCGTCCGTCGCTGGATCGAGCACGGCCGCGACGTCCCGTAGCCGCTGCGAGGCCGCCCCGCTGATCACCAACACCGGTCCGGGATGTCGGGCCGCGAGCAGCGCGAAGTCACCGTCTCCGCTCACCAGGACGAGCGGCTCCTCGCTGGGGGAGTACGCCGCGGCCAGCGCTACGTCGGCCCGCTGCCAGCCCTCGTGCTCCAGCAGCCGGGTCCCGGCCGGCCAGTCGACCCGGCCCAGCGCGAAGCGACTGCCACTCGCGACGATCACGACCTCATCAGAATCGGGTCGCACAATATCGTCGCCGAGCGCATCCAGCACGGGCTGCAGCCGCGGCGGAGCAACGTTATCGGCATCCACGAGCACGAGCACGGACTGACCCCGCCCGCGTCAGTTTGTGGGCGAGTCGGTCGCGCGTCTCGGTGGCGTCCGCCTCGACCGTGCGAATCGGTCGGCCGGCCGTGTCAATCGGTCAGCTGAGCCGGATGCCGCTCGGACTCGGCCGCCTCGACCTCGTCGAGCGCGGCCTGAATCTCCGGCTTCTCCTTCACCGGGAAGAAGAAGCCACGCACGTGGCGCAACGGCCGACGGCCGACCCGGTTCATCCGCTTCGGCACGGCGGCGCCGGCGTAGGCGAGCTGGCCGTGACCGTGATCGTCGACCGGGCCGAGCGGCTGGTGCACCTCGATGAACTCACCGGTCGGCAGCAACTTGATGATGCCGGTTTCGATGCCGTGCTCGAGGACCTCGCGGTCGTGGCGCTGCAAGCCGATGCAGATCCGGTAGGCGACCACGTAGGCGATCGGCGGCCCGACGAACAGCGCAATGCGGCCGCCCCAGGTCATGGCGTTCAGTGAGATGTCGAACGCCTTGGCGACCAGGTCGTTGCCGCCCGAGACGAACAGTACGAACACGAACGTGCAGGCCATTGCGCCCAGGCTGGTACGGACGGGCGCGTCCCGTGGACGCTGCAGCAAATGGTGGCGCTGCCGATCCTTGGTGAGCTTGGCCTCCAGGAACGGGTAAGCGCCGGCCATCGTGAGCAGCAAGCCGGGCAGGACCACCGTCGGCCAGAACAACGGCGGGACGGTGTGGCCCCAGAGACGGATCTCCCACGAGGGCATCAGACGGGTGGAACCGTCGAGCATCGCCATGTACCAGTCCGGCTGGGAGCCGGCCGAGACCTGCGCCGGGTTGTACGGCCCGAACAGCCAGATCGGGTTGATCTGGGCCAGGCCGCCCAGGGCGGCCAGAACGCCGAAGACGATGAAAAAGAAGCCGCCGGCCTTCGCGGCGTAGAGCGGCATGATCCGCTCGCCGCGGACGCTGTCCTCGGTGTGGCCCGGGCCGGGGAACTGGGTGTGCTTCTGTCGCACGACCAGCGCCAGGTGCGCACCGACCAGGCCGGCGAGGATGGCCGGGATCAGCAGTACGTGCGCGATGTAGAGCCGTCCGACGATCACCGTGCCCGGGAATGGCCCGCCGAACACCAGGAAGGAGACCCACGTGCCCAGGACGGGGATCGAGAGCATGATGGCGTCGGCGATGCGTAATCCCGTGCCGGAGAGCAGGTCGTCGGGCAGCGAGTAGCCGGCGAAGCCCTCGACGACGCCGAGCACCAGCAAGAGCAGGCCGATGATCCAGTTGAATTCACGTGGCTTGCGGTACGCACCGGTGAAGAAGACGCGCAGCATGTGGATCAACATGGCCGCGATGAACATCAACGCGGCCCAGTGGTGGATCTGTCGGATGATCAGGCCACCGCGGACGTCGAAGCTGATGTGCAACGTCGAGGCGTACGCCTGCGACATGTGGACGCCGTCCAGGGGCACATACCGCCCGTTGTAGACGGTGTCGGCCATCGAGGCGTCGAAGAAGAACGTGAGGTACGTGCCGGTCAGCAGCAGGATGATGAACGAATAGAGCGCGATCTCGCCCATCATGAACGACCAGTGGTCCGGGAAGACCTTGTTCAGCTGCTTGCGGATCGGGCCGGCCATCGTCAGCCGCTCGTCGACCCAGGCCGCGGCCTTGCCCTGAGGTGTACGCGGCCTGAGTTCGCGGCGCTCCGGGGCAGCCTTGGTGAGCGTCATCGGCTACCTCCGTCGATGCGGGCGGCTGACTCACTCGTCACGATACGCGCTCGACTTGCCCGAATAGTCACGACCGCTCCCAGAATCCAGGCCCGATCGGCTCCTGGAAGTCCTTGACGGCGACGAAGTACTGCCG
>JAFAWL010000352.1 GCA_019241805.1 Actinomycetota bacterium | reverse complement strand
GGATGGCGCAGGCCATCGGTGCGGCGACCTCGGGTCAGTTCGACCGGGCGCACACCGAGGTCGTTGACATCCGCACCGACCGCCCCGACGCCGTCATCGGTGGCCACAACTTCTCCATTGTCGTCGACGCCAACGCTAAGCGGTTCTACGACGAGGGCGAAAAGAACATGCTTAGCTCGTTCGAGCTCGTCGCCTTCGACATCTGGGAGAAGGCCAACAACGCGGCCTTCTTCATCACCGATCAGTCTGTGATGGATCACCCGGGACTTAGCGGCATGTGGGACACCGACATTCCGCCGGCCAAGGCCGACACGATCCGCGATCTGGCCGCGCAACTGGGGCTGGACGCGGACGCGTTGGAGCAGACAGTGAACGAGTTCAACGCAGCCTGTGGTGACGCGGAGTGGGACCCGACGCGTTATGACGGCAAGAGCACAACCGGCATCGCACCGCCGAAGTCGAATTGGGCGAACCCGATCAGCCACGCGCCGTACTACGGGATTCCGGTTGCCGCGGCGATCTGCTTCACGTACGGCGGGTTGAAGACCGACACGCTGTCGCGTGTGGTCTCTACCGGTGGCTTCCCGATCCCGGGCCTGTACGCGGCGGGGGAGATCTCTGGCATCACCTACCACGCCTACCCCGCCCTGACCACGGTGCTGCGGGCCTGCACCTTCGGTCGGATCGCCGGCGCGCACGCTGCCGTCCAGATGCAGGAAGCCGTCACCGTTCGTTAGGGCACGTTCGCACCGGAATACCGAGCCTGGGGAGTTGCCAGTATGGCGTCTGACGAGACGTATGACTTGGTCGTCGTCGGTTGCGGCGCGGCGGGGCTGTCGACCGCTGTGAGTTTCGCGGAGACCGCGAAGGCCGAGGGTCACGAGGCGCGCATCGCCGTGCTCGAGCGCTCCACGGAAGAGGAGCGAGGCGCATCGACGCGGTGGACGACCGCGGGTATGCGGGTCGATCGCGACTTCGTCATGGATCCAGGCTGGGTCGGTCAGATGCAGGAGGACTCGCAGGGTCTGGCCGACTTGGAGTACTGCCTCGCCTACGAGCGGGAGGTGCCCGCGACCGGCAAATTCCTGCAAGAACACGGCGTCGAATTCATCTTTCGGGATCGGCCCATTTCCTCTAGTCGGCTCACGATGTCTGCCTCGCCGAACGGTGGCGGCTTGGCGATCATCGATGCTCTGGCCGGTCACTTGGCCCAGCACCCGGGGGCGCAGATCATCTATGAAACCGAGGCCGTGTCGCTGGTGCTCAGCGACGAGGGCCGAGTCGAGGGCGTTCGGGTCCGCGACCGCGACGGTCTGATGCGAACCTTGCGGGCACCCTCGGTCATGTTGGCCTGTGGCGGCTTCGAGGGCAACTACGAGATGCTGACCCACTACCTGGGCAAGAACGCGGTCGACTTGAAGAAGCTGGTGCCGGGCACACGGTTCAACACCGGCGATGGCATCCGGATGGCCCAGGCAATTGGTGCGGCGACCTCGGGTCAGTTCGACCGGGCGCACACCGAGGCCATCGACGTCCGCACCGACCGTCCCGACGCCGTGATTTCCGCCCACAACTTCTGCATCGTCGTGGACGCGGACGGCAAGCGGTTCTACGACGAAGGCGCGAAGGACCTGCTCGACTCGTTCGAACTCGTTGCGTTCGACATCTGGGAGAAGGCCAACAACACGGCGTTCTACATCACCGATGACGCCGTGCTGAGCCATGAACTGCTCTCCAGCCGCTTCGACACCGACGTGCCGCCGGCCAAGGCCGACACGATCCGTGACCTGGCCGCGCAGCTCGGGCTGGACGCGGACGCGCTCGAGCAGACGGTGAACGAGTTCAACGCCGCCTGCAACGACGCCGACTGGGACCCTAGTCGCTATGACGGCAAGAGCACGACCGGGATCACCCCGCCGAAGTCGAATTGGGCCAACCCGATCAACCACCCGCCGTACTACGGTATCCCCGTCGCCGCGGCGATCTGCTTCACCTATGGCGGCTTGAAGACCGACACGCTGTCGCGGGTGGTGTCCACCGGCGGTTTCCCCATTCCGGGCCTCTACGCCGCCGGCGAGATCTCCGGAATCACCTACCACTCCTATCCGGCGCTGACCACCGTGCTGCGGGCCTGCACGTTCGGCCGGATCGCGGGTGCCCACGCTGCTGTTCAGATGCAGGAAGCCGTCACCGTCCGCTGAGGCGGTGACGTCAGCAGCTAACGAAGGTAGTCGGGCGAGTCGATGAGTTACGCCGCCCTCGATCGGTACGGGCGCAACCTCGTTACTGAGGCGCGCTTGGGCCGTCTTGATCCGGTAATCGGTCGCGACGTCGAAATCCGCCGACTGCTGCAGGTGCTGTCACGGCGCACGAAGAACAACCCGGTACTGATCGGTGAGCCGGGCGTCGGCAAGTCAGCGATCGTGGAGGGCCTGGCCCAGCGAATCGCCGATGGCGACGTCCCGAACTACCTGCGCGAGTCCTTCATCTACTCGGTGGATATGGCCTCGTTGGTCGCAGGCACGAAATACCGCGGCGATTTCGAATCGCGTGTAAAGGGCCTGCTTGACGAGGTCCAGGCCAGCGACGGCCAGGTACTGTTATTCGTCGACGAACTGCACACGGTCGTCGGCGCCGGCACGGCCAATGGCTCCGTCGACGCCGCGAACATGTTCAAGCCGATGCTGGCGCGCGGCGAGATGCACCTGATCGGTGCGACAACCGTCGACGAGTACCGGTTGTACGTCGAGAAGGATGCCGCGCTCGAGCGTCGCTTTCAGCCGATTTTGGTCGAGGAACCGACGGTGGAAGACACCGTGTCGGTGTTGCGGGGTCTCAAGCCCCGCTTGGAGGCCTACCACGGCGTGCGCATTCGCGACACTGCTCTTATCGCGGCCGCGCGACTGTCGCAGCGCTACATCGCGGATCGTTTCCTGCCGGACAAAGCGATCGACCTGATCGACGAGTCATGCGCGGCCCTGCGCATCGATCTGCGCACGACGCCCGCCGAACTGGACCTACTGCAGCGACAGATCCGGCGGCTGGAGTCGGAGGAGGCCGAGCTCGCACGGGAGAACGACGAGGCGAGCGCGGTCAATCGCCAGGCCATCCTCGATGAACTGGCACGATTGCGGGCCCGAGCAACTCAGGTGGAATCAGCGTGGATGGACGGGCAGGCCGAGCCTCATGCCCATCCTGGTGCCGGCGACACGGATCAGCACCGGGTAACCGAATCCGGTCCCAGTCCAAAGGCCGATATCGAGGCGGTCACCGAGCGTTCTATCGCGGAGCTGGTGTCCAGCTCAACCGGCATCGCGATCAGTCGGCTCGAGGACAACGAGCGGGACAAGCTTCTCGCGCTGGGAACCACCCTGCATCGCCGGATCGTCGGACAGGACGCCGCGGTCGATCTTGTGGTCGACGCGATACACCGGGCACGCTCCGGCATCAAGAATCCTCGGCGACCCATCGGGTCGTTCCTGTTCATGGGGCCGACCGGCGTCGGCAAGACCGAGCTGGCCAAGGCCGTCGCGGACGCGATGTTCGACTCCGAGGAACACCTGATCCGGCTCGACATGACCGAATATCAGGAGTCGCACGCGGTCAGTCGAATGATCGGCGCGCCGCCGGGCTACCTCGGCCACGCTGAGGGGGGCTACCTGACCGAGGCGGTGCGGCGCCACCCCTTCGCCGTCGTGCTTTTCGATGAGATCGAGAAGGCGCACGCGGACGTCTACAACCTGCTCCTGCAGGTGTTCGACGACGGTCGCCTGACTGACGGACAGGGCCGCGTCGTCGGTTTCCAGAACGTCATCCTGATAATGACGTCCAACATCGGCTCCCAGCACATGGTCGAGCAAGATGGTGTGACCGACACGCTCTCGGAGCGAGTGCAAGCGCTGGCGATGGAGGAGCTCGAAGCGCAATTCCTTCCGGAGTTTCTCAACCGCATCGACGACGTCATCATGTTCAAGCCGTTGTCGCTGCCGGAAATGGTGCAGATCGTCGGTCTGATGGTCGACGATCTGCGAAATCGCTTGGCCGAGCGACGGATCAAGCTGACCGTCTCCGATGCTGCCTGCGAGTTCATCGCGGCCCATGGGTCCGATCCGGTGTACGGCGCCCGGCCGCTTCGGCGCTACCTGGCTCGTGAGGTCGAGAGTCTGGTTGCGCGCGCCTTGATCACCGCCGAGTTGCGGGACGGCATGAGCGTCAGT
>JAFAWL010000055.1 GCA_019241805.1 Actinomycetota bacterium | reverse complement strand
CACCGACCGTCGCGACGCACCGTCCCCAACCGGAGGGGATGCCGTCCAAGCCACGCCAGCGTTGCACGATTCTCGACCCTATCGGCCCGGCGGCACACCGCCGTGCGGGCGGCCGAAAGTGCCGTGACACCGCCAGTCAGTTCGCCGGCGCGAACACGACGACCGGGCGAGCCCGCTCACCCTCGTCCCTCAGCACGGCGACGGCGCGACCGTCGGCGGCGATGCCGCCCCACGTCGATTTCCCCGGCCCGCCGCCGGAGTAGACCGCCACCGGGCGGCCGAATCCCACCTCACGCACCTCGTCGTCGGACAGGGTCCGCACCGGCATCGCGACGGGCAGGGCCGCGGCCAACGGCAGCGTCACAGGATCGCGGAGTTCGGCCAGTTGATCCAGCGTGTGCGCCTGCTCGATTCGAAACGGTCCGACGCGCAGGCGCCGCAGCGAAGTCAGGTGCGCGCCGACGCCGAGAGCGGCTCCGACGTCTCGGGCGAGCGCGCGGATGTACGTACCGGAGGAGCATTCGACCAGGACCTCGAGATCGAGCCAGCCGGCCTCCGGACGCGGCGCCGAGCGGCGCTCGAAGACGTTCACGGTCACGGCCCGGGCCGTGAGTTCGACGTCCTCGCCCGCCCGGGCGAGCTCGTACGCCCGCCGACCGCCGATCTTGACCGCCGAGTAGCGGGACGGGACCTGCTCGATCGACCCGGTGAAGCGCGCCAGGGCACGGTCGATGGCCTCGGTCGTCAGTCCTGACGGATCGTGCCCGCCCGTCGGTTCACCTTCGGCGTCGTCGGTGCTGGTCGCCTGGCCGAGCCGGATCGTCGCGATGTAGGTCTTCTCGGCCAGCAGCAGATGCGTCAAGAGGCGGGTCGCGCGACCCACCGCGACGACGAGGACGCCGGTCGCCATCGGATCGAGCGTTCCCGCGTGCCCGACCCGACGCGTGTGCGCGAGTCGACGGATGCGGCCGACCACGTCATGTGAGGTCAGGCCGGGCGGCTTGTCGACGACGACCAAACCGTCGGTCGGCCCGGTCGGTCCGCTCATACGAACCTCGCTCCCGTCGACGGCCCGACCACGGCCCAGCGGCCCGACCGCGTTCGCAGCATCATGCCGGCAAAACGCACGAGGATGAACGCCGTCAGGCCGGCCCATACGCCTCCGATCCCCCAGTGCCAGGCCAACGACGCGACATTCAGCGGAGCGAACACACCGATCGCCGCCACGAGCGTGATCGTGCGCAGAAATGCCACGTCACCGGCGCCGATCAACACCCCGTCCAGCGCGAAGACCACGCCGCCGAAGGGCAGCATGCCGACGAACCACGGCCAATAAATGTGGGCCTGGTGGCGCACCGCCGCGCTCGACGTGAACGCGGCCGGGATCAGTCCCCAGCCCGCGGCGACGATCGCGGCGAAGCAGAGCCCCGCCCACAGGCCGTAGCGCGCGACCTGCCAAGCCGTACGCAGCGCCTGCTCGCGGTCCGCGCCGCCCAGAGCCGCACCGACCAACGACTGAGCTGCGATCGCGAAGGAGTCGAGCACGAGCGCACTGAATTCCCATAACTGCAGACCGATCTGGTGCGCGGCGATCTGCGCGGTGCCCATGCGAGCGGCCACCGCGGCGGCGGACAAGAACGCTACCTGGAATCCGGCGTTGCGCAGGATCAGGTCACGGCCCACGCGCACCTGCTCGCGCAGTACCGGCCAGGACGGACGCAGCTCACGGGCGGCCGCGCGGTGAAGAGCTCGTAGAAACAACGCCGAACCGACGACCTGAGCCGCCACGTTGGCGATCGCGGAGCCGTTCAGCCCGAGGTGCAACGGATAGACCAGGATCGGCGACGCTACGGCGGACAGGCCGTTGGCCAACAGCACGATCGCCACCGGTGTCCGGGTCTCCTGCACACCCCGCATCCACCCGTTTCCGGCCAGCACGAGCAGGACCCCGGGAACGCCGAGCACCGCAATTCGGAACCAGCCGAGGGCGGCGACCCGCACGTCGTGGTTGCCTCCGGCCAGGGCCGCCGTGAGGGGATCGGCCAGCGCCTCGCCGAGGGCGACGACGAGCAGACCCAGACCGACGGCGAGCCAGGATGCCTGCACCCCCTCGCCGACGGCGAGATCGCGCCGGCCGGCACCGAACCAGCGTGCCGCCCGGCCGGTCGTGCCGTATTCCACGAACGTGCCAATCATCAAGATCAGGGTCATCAGCGCGGCGCCGACGCCCAGCCCGCCCAGGGGCGTCGGGCCGAGATGCCCGACGACCGCGGTGTCGATCAAGACATACAGCGGTTCCGCGGCCAACACGACGAAGGCCGAAGCGGTCAGCGCGAGCAGGCGGCGGGTGCGGAAGCCGCCGACCGGCGCGCTCACCCGGCGGCGCTCACGACGCCTCGTCGTCCTCGCGGACGCGGGGTTTGCGGTAAGGATCCTCGTCGCCGGCGTAGCTCGCCCCGGCCCGGGTACGGATCACGTCGGCGTCCGCCTCGGCCGCGACGGCGAGCAGTTCGTCGATGTGGTGGGCGTCCTCGGGCAGCGAGTCCAGCGCGAACGAGATCGTGGGTGTGAATCGGACTCCGGTTTGACGCCCGACTTCACTGCGCAGCACGCCCCGGGCCGACTCCAGTGCCGCGGCGGTTTCGGCTCGTTCCTGCTCGGTGCCGAGAACGGTGTAGAAGACGGTCGCGTCGTGGCAGTCACCGGTCAAGCGCACGTCGGTGATAGTGACCATGCCCAACCGTGGGTCCTTCACCTGCATCTCGAGCACCGTCGCGACGATCTGCTTGATCCTTCCGGCCAGTCGCCGAGCTCGTCCTCCGTCGCTCACCGCTCCCACCTCTCCCTGTCGTTTGGCAGTCTCTCCTCGACCGCGCGTCCGGCGGCGCCGAGGTCAATCGAGATCGTCGTCGTCGAGCACTCGCTGCCGCGCGGACAGCAACGTGACCTCCGGCCGGGCGGCCACCAGACGCTCGCACGCCTCGAGCACCTCGACGGCATGAGCGTGCGTGGAGGTGACCACGGCCACGGCGATCTCGGCCCGCCGGTGCCGGTCCTGATCACCGGTCTGCGCTGCCGCGACCTCGAAGCGTCGCCGGAGCTCACTCACGATCGGCACCACGACGCTGCGCTTCTGCTTCAGCGACGCCACGTCGCCGAGCAGAACGTCGAGGGCCAACGTGCCCACGACCATCGCGTCAACCTCCTCGACGCGGTGATCGGCGCGCCCCCCGCGGGCGGCGCGCCGATCGGCCGGTCAGTTCCTGTCAGCCGCGAGGCTTCTCGCGCAGTTCGAAGGTCTCGATGACGTCATCGATCTTGATGTCGTTGTACGAACCGAGACCGACACCGCACTCGAAGCCCTCGCGGACCTCGGTCGCGTCGTCCTTGAACCGACGCAGCGATTCGACGGTGAGGTTGTCGGCCACGACGACACCGTCGCGAACCAGCCGGGCCTTGCTGTTGCGCCGGATGGTGCCGGTGCGCACCAGGCAGCCGGCCACGTTGCCGATGCGGGGGACGCGGAAAACCTCCCGCACCTCCGCCGTGCCCAGCTGCACCTCCTCGTACTCCGGCTTCAGCATGCCCTTCAGCGCGGCTTCGACCTCGTCGATCGCCTGGTAGATCACCGTGTAGTAGCGGACGTCGACGCCTTCACGGTTGGCGATCTCCCCGGCTTTGCCGGCCGGTCGGACGTTGAAGCCGATGACGACGGCGTCCGAGGCGATGGCCAGGTTGATGTCGTTCTCGTTGATCGCACCTACACCGCGGCCGATGACGCGAAGCGACACCTCGTCCTTGTAGTCGCCGAGGTCGATGTTGACCAGCGCGTCCTCGAGTGCCTCCACGGAGCCGGAGACGTCCCCCTTGATGATCAGGTTGAGCTGTTCGACGCTGCCCGCGGCCAGGGCTTTGTCGAGGTCGTCCAACGAGATCCGGCGACGGGTCGCCGCCAGTTGCGCGTTGCGCTCGCGAGCCGAACGGCGGTCGGCGATCTGCCGCGCGATGCGGTCCTCCTCGACCACGAGCAACGAGTCGCCCGCACCGGGCACGGAGGTCAACCCGAGCACGAGCACGGGACGCGACGGTCCCGCCTCGTCGACCGGTTCGCCGTTGTCGTCGAGCATGGCGCGCACGCGGCCGAATGCGTCACCGGCAACGACCGAGTCGCCGACCCGCAGGGTGCCGCGCTGCACCAGTACCGTCGCGACCGGTCCACGACCCCGGTCCAGGTGCGCCTCGATCGCGATGCCCTGCGCGTCCTGGTCGGGGTTGGCCCGTAGGTCGAGCGCGGCATCAGCGGTCAGCAGGATCGCCTCGAGCAGCCCGTCGATGTTGATGTTGGAGCGCGCCGACACGTCGATGAACATCGTGTCGCCGCCGTATTCCTCGGCGACCAGGCCGTACTCGGTCAGCTGCTGGCGGACCTTGGCCGGGTTGGCGTCCTCCTTGTCGATCTTGTTGACCGCGACGACGATCGGGACGTCCGCTGCCTGGGCGTGATTGAGCGCCTCGATCGTCTGCGGCATGACGCCGTCGTCGGCCGCGACCACCAGGACGACGATGTCGGTCGTCGACGCCCCGCGAGCACGCATGGCTGTGAACGCCTCGTGGCCCGGCGTGTCGATGAACGTGATCGCGCGGTCGATGTCCTCATGCTCGACGTGGACCTGATACGCCCCGATGTGCTGCGTGATCCCGCCGGCCTCGTCGCGCATGACGTTGGTGTGCCGGATGGCGTCGAGCAACCGCGTCTTGCCGTGGTCGACGTGACCCATGACCGTCACGACGGGCGGGCGGGCGACGAGGTTGTCGTCCTCGCCCTCGTCGGCACCGAAGGTCAGGTCGAACGACTCGAGCAGCTCACGGTCCTCGTCCTCGGGGCTGACCACCTGGACGGTGTAGTTCAGCTCGGCTCCGAGCAGCTGCAACGTGTCCTCATTGACCGACTGCGTCGCGGTCACCATCTCACCGAGGTGGAACATGACGGTGACCAGCGCCGCCGGGTTGGCGTTGATGCGATCGGCGAAGTCCGACAGCGACGCGCCGCGCGGCAGGCGCACGACCTCGCCGCTGCCCCGCGGAACCTGTACACCGCCCAGCGCGGGCGCCGACATGTTGTCGAATTCCTGACGCCGCTGCTTCTTGCTCTTGCGGCCGCGCGTCGGTCGACCACCCTGGCGGCCAAAGGCACCCGCAGTGCCGGCGCCGCGACCACGACCTCCGGCGCCGCCGCCACCACCGGGACGGGGACCGAAGCCACCACCCCCGCCGCCGGGGCCACCAGCACGGTAGTTGCCGCCAGAACCGCCGGGACCGCCCGGTCCGCCCGGTCCGCCCGTACGAGGCGCTCCGGGACGACCCGCGGGGGCGCCCGGTCGCGGTGCGCCGGGTGCGCCCGGCCGTCCACCGCCCGGACCCGGCCGCGTCGGGCGGCCCGGCATCATTCCGGGATTCGGCCGTGGGGGCATCATGCCCGGGTTGGGACGAGGGCCGCCGGCACCGGCGGGACCGCCGGGTCGGACCGCCGGACGTGGGGGCATGCCGCCAGGAGCCGGAGCTGCGGACGGGGCCGGGCGAGGGCCTGGCCGCGTGCTCGGCGAGCTACCGGCAACACCGAACGGGTTGTTGCCCACGCGCGGACCAGGACGCGGCCCGGCCGGACGCGGCCCGGCCGGCGGCGCATCGACGGACGCCGCTGCCGGTGGCGCCGCTGGTGCCGGCGACGCCGGGGACGCCGGGGACGCCGGGCGGATCGTCTCGGGCGCCGGCGCGACGGGCGCGACCGGCGCCGGGGCCGGGGCCGGGGCCGGGGGCGCAACCGCTGCGGCTACGGGCGGTGCCATCGGCGCTTCGACCGTCACGGCGGGCGCGGCTACCTGCGCCGGGGCCTCGGCCGGCGCTGGGGACGCGGACGCCTTGACGGCCGTCTTTCTGGCCGGCGCCTTGGCGGGCGGCGCGGCGGGGAACGCCTCGCGCAGCTGACGGGCTACGGGCGCTTCGACCGTGGACGACGGACTCTTGACGTACTCGCCGAGTTCTTGAAGTTTGCTCAGGACGTCCTTGCTCGAGACGCCGATCTCTTTCGCAAGAGCGGATACGCGGACCTTGCCTGCCACTTGACTCCTTTGTTGGGGGTCGGGCGGCATCCCGCTCGGCCCCGTTATCGAGGTGAGGTGCTCATCGCTGGCGCTTCATCGAGTGCCCATAGCTTCCTGACTCGCTTTCCGCACGCTCGGCCGGGGAGATCCCGATCGAGTTCGCCGTTCGGCGCCGGCCCGGAGGCCAACCCGCGATCGACACGGTCGTCAGCCGCGTTGCCCAAGGTAAACGAGCAGCGGCGTCGGGTCGAGCGGCTCGGGCACCCTGAGCGCCCGGCCGAAGGCCCGCCGTCGCCGCGCCTGTTCGACGCACGGCAGAGCGGGATGCACCCAGGCGCCCCGACCACCCGCGCGCCGGCCAGGATCCGGCACGACCCGACACCCGCCTTCGGCTCCGGCCGGGGGTCCATCAGGCCCGGAGGGCCGTGGATCCGAACCGTGCGCGGTCATTGCGGATGTCGTGTCAGCCGGCGCCGCAACCACGCGAAGCAACTCGGCGGCCGGCGACCGCAGACGACACCCCAGACACGTACGCACGGGACCGTCGGTCACGTCGAGAGCTGCCGTGGAGGTCGCCGTCGCTCGGACGGCCATAGCGCAGTCTACTCCTCGCGGTCGGGCGTGTCGTCGGTCGGCGGCAGCGCGGCGGCTCGATCCGGCGTCGTGTTGTCGCCCTCGCCATCGCTGTGAATATCGATGCGCCATCCGGTCAACCGGGCGGCGAGCCGGGCATTCTGCCCCTCACGACCGATGGCCAGCGACAGCTGGAAGTCCGGCACGACGACGCGAACCGAGCGCGCGACCGGATCGACGACCTCGGTGGCCAGGACGTGGGCCGGCGACAACGCATTGCCCACGAACGTCGCGGGGTCTTCCGCCCAGTCCACGATGTCGATCTTCTCGCCGTGCAGCTCGGCGACGACGTTGCGCACCCGCTGCCCCATCGGACCGATGCAGGCGCCCTTGGCGTTGAGGCCGGTGACGGAGGTGCGGACCGCAATCTTGCTGCGATGCCCGGCCTCGCGCGCCACGCCGGCGATCTCGACGCTGCCGTCGGCAATCTCGGGGACCTCGAGCGCGAACAGCTTCTTGACCAGGCTCGGGTGGGTGCGGCTGACGGTGACCTGGGGACCGCGTAGGCCCCGCGTCACGCCGACGACGTAGCACTTGATCCGGCTGCCGTGCACATACTGCTCACCGGGTACCTGCTCGGCGGCCGGGAGAACCGCTTCGATCTTGCCGATGTCGATGACGACGATGCCGCGTTGCGCGGCCTGCGCATCGGCCTGGATCACGCCGGTGACGATGTCGCCTTCGCGGCCCGAGTACTCACCGAAAGTCTGATCGTGCTCGGCGTCGCGCAGCCGTTGCAGGATCACCTGTCGGGCCGTCATCGCGGCGACGCGCCCGAAGTCGGTCGGCGTGTCGTCGTATTCCTCGACCAGCTCACCTTCGGGGCCGAACTCCTGCGCCCAGACCGTGATCTCGCCGCTCTTGCGGTCGATGGCCACCCGCGCGTGCGGCATCGAGTGCGCGGTGTGCTTATAGGCGGTCAGCAGCGCGGTCTCGAGGGCGTTGACGAGCAGGTCGAAGGAGATCTCCTTCTCTCGCTCGATGCTGCGCAGGGCCGCGATGTCGACGTTGACCACGGCTCAGCTCTCCTCATCCGGTTCGAACTCGTCGACTTCCTCGACGTCGTCGGAGCCGTCAGCGTCGCCGTCCGCGTCCTCGGGCCGGTCCGTCCTGGGCCGGCTGAACTCGACCTGCATCCGACCGGTGCCCAGTCGCGCCCAGGGAACGGATTCGCGCCGACCGTCGCGTTCGAGCTCCGCGCCGTCGTCGTTGACCCCCGTCACCCGACCGGTGACCGGCCGTCCGTCCAGTGGAACCTCGACGAGACGGCCGACTGCGCGGCGCCAATGCCGTGGTTCGACGAGGGGCCGGTCTACGCCGGGTGAGCTGACCTCGAGAACATAGGGCGCGGCGAAAGCGCTCGACCCGTCGGCGTCGAGCGCCTCGGAGACGGCCCGGCTGGCCGCGGCCACCCCGTCGAGGTCGATGCCGCCCTCCGCGTCGACCACGACCCGGACGATGCTGCGGCGTCCGGCCTGCTGCACGGTGACCTCGTCCAGTTCGTAGCCGGCGGCGGCCACGACCGGACTGAGCAGGAGCCGCAGGCGGCCTGGGTCCTGCCGGGGGGAGCTTGCCGACATGCCGCTCGACCCTCCGTCCGTGTCCAGTTGTGGGCGCGTCGCGCCCGGTGCCGCCGGAGGACCGACGGCATCGGCCGACATCGCACCTCGACCTCGGCTTCAGGTGAGCTTAGAACACCCACGGTCGGACTTCACGCGGTCGGACGCGGCTGCACGGACGGGCCTTGCGACACTGATGCGCGATGAGGTCAGTGACGCGCCGGACCCTGCTCGGCGCCGGCGCGGTGGTCGTGGCCGGCGGCGCCGGGGTCGGCGTCGCGGCGTTGCGCCCGACCGACCACGGCCAGCGCAGCGCTGCCATCGCGCCGACGCCGCCGGCCGCGCTGATGGCTGCCCTGGTCCGGGAACAGGATCTGCTCGATCTTCTCGAGCGGGCGACGACCGGCACGCCTGGTACCGCGATCGTTCAGGCGTTGCGTCAGGACCATCAAGCCCATCTGTCCGAACTGCGGGCCGCGTCGGACCGCTACGGCAAAGCCGCTTCGGCAGCATCACCCACGCCGGCCAGCCCCACCGCCCCGAGTGGAGCAGCTAGCCCGCGCAGCTCGGGCACCCCTAGCAGCCCCGGCACCTCGAGCACTCCGGCGGGTACGGCCGAGTTGAAGAGCGCCGAAACGCTAGCCGCGCAGGCGGGCCGAGCCGCCGCCGTCTCGGCTCCGGCCGAGCTTGCTGCCTTGCTCGCGAGCATCGCCGCAAGCGAGTCGGTCCACGTGGCGATGCTGACGTGACCACACCGTCGTCACCGTCGGCACGCGTGATCCCGAGCCCGAGCACGGCCATCCCGACGGTCGGCTCGGGCGGGGGCGGCACAGCGGGGTCAGCGGGGTCAGCGGGGTCAGCGGGGTCAGCGGGATCAGCGGGATCGGCGGTCGAGCAGGCCTGGCAGGCGACCCTCGCGGCCGAGCAGGCAGCGACCTATGGCTACGGAATGCTCGGACCGCATCTGAGCGATCCCGGCCAGATCGCGACCGCGCGAGCGGACGAGGCCGATCACCGTCAACTGGTACGGGAATCGAGCGACCTGCTTGCGTCCGCCGGCCTCGCGCCGACCGCAGCAGCACTGAGCTACCCCCTGCCGTGGCCGCTGACCGACCCGGACGCGGCCGCTCGCCTGGCTCTGCGGCTGGAAGACGCGGCGAGCGCGGCGTGGCGGTATCTGGTGTTCCGGTCGCCGGCGGGGTCAGCGACGGCCGGGGCATCGCCGGCACCGGACGGTGCGGGTGCGGCGGCGCTTCGCGCGTACGCAATCGCCCGCTTGACCGACAGCGCTGTGCGAGCCGCCTATTGGCGTCGGCTGGTCACGCCGGCGACGCCGACTGTGCCATTCCCGGGCATCTGAGGCTCACAGCCAACCGTCGATGATCGTGACCAGGTCGACGAGCCGGTCCACGACGGCATCCGGCTCACCGATGTGCGGTCCGACCTGGACCGGCGGGATGTCGCTGTGCGGCACCAGAACTGCCCGCATCCCGACCGCTTTGGCGCCGTGGATGTCGTCGAACAACCGATCGCCGACGAACACGGCCCGGGCCGGATCGTCGACGTCGACGGCGTCGAGCGCGGCCCGGAAGGCCTCCGGATGTGGCTTGGTCCAGGGGATCTCACTGGTGTAGACGGCCCCGTCGATGGCGGCAAGAACGCCGTCCCGCTCGAAGATTCGCTCGTGTTCGGCCCGGGTCCAGATCGTGTTCGAGAGCACGCCGATCCGGATGCCTCGGGTCTTCAAGGCGGCGAACACAACGGGCACGTCCGGATCGGTCAGCGTATGCGGCTCCCACCAATCGGAGTAGCGGCGAAGCAGTTCCGTTGTCGGGGGCACGCCGACCGAATCCAACAGCGCGGATAGGGTGCCGCTGCGCTGCTCGTCGCGCGACCCGGCCCAGAGGAGGTTCTCGGCCTCGGCCAAGCGAACGGCCGTATCCGGGTCCCCCGTGGTCTGCAACCACGATTCGTACACGTCGATGGTGTGCCACGGCGTCAACGTGCCACCCCAGTCGAACACCACCGCGTCCACCGCCACGAGCTACTCGCCGCTCAGTAGAGGACGCTGGCCAGCGCGGCGACCGGCCGCATGCCGAGGTGGTCGTAGACGCGGCGGGCGGCAGCGTTGAAATCGTTCACGTAAAGGCTCACCGACGGCGCGAGCTCGAGGGCGTGGGAGATCACCGTCGCCAGCGCGGCGGTGGCGATTCCACGGTTGCGTAACTCCGGCCGCACCCATACCCCCTGGATCTGGGCCGTGGCCGAGGACACCGCGCCGATCTCGGCTTTGAACTCGATCCGTCCGTGCCGATCCAGCCGAACGAACGCGCGGCCCCGTTCGATCAAGTCGGTCAGCCGGTGCCGATACGCCGAACCGGAGGTGACCCGAGCGGGCAGCTCGAGCTCCTCGGCGAACATCGCGGCGGCCGCCGGCAGGTAGCGATCGATCTCGCTGACTCGGGCCGGTCGCACCGAAAGGTCGGGCCCGAGCGGCGGCATGTGATCGACGATGAGCAACGGCTGGTTCCAGCGCACCAGTCGCGGCGGACCCCACCGATAGGAGATGACCGGAAGCAACGCGGCGACGGCATCAGCGTTGCCGATCACGGCCGAGCAACCCCGGCGACGCCTGCTGAGCGCCTCGCCGAGCCGAAGCCACGCGTCGGGATTTCCGCCGACCGGCAGCGTGTTTCCGCCCAGAAAGCATGCGGCGGCAAGCCCGCGTGCGCCGTCGGGCGCATCAAGGACGAGAATCGGACCGCCGACCTCGGCGAGCGTGGTGGTCTCCTCCAGCCGAGCGGCCAACACGCAGTTCGTGTAGGGATCCTGCGCGACGAGCTCGAGCAGGGCCGCCCGGTCGGGCTCGCTCGCGGGCCGGAACTCGCGGGTCGCGGTCCGGACGGCGGTCACGGCGCGAACGCTACTCGGTGGCCAGGTCCGTCAGCGGACGAATCGCAGTCGGCCCGAGGTGGAGCGACCGTAGCTGCGGTACGAGCGTCAGGCGATCGACACCGACGGAGGTCCTGACGGTGTGCCCGCCTCGACCATCTGTTCGGCCATCCGGAGCGCCTCTTCGATCAGGGTCTCGACAATCTGCGACTCGGGCACCGTCTTGACCACCTCGCCCTTGACGAAGATCTGCCCCTTGCCGTTGCCGCTGGCGACACCGAGATCAGCTTCGCGCGCCTCGCCGGGTCCGTTGACGACGCAGCCCATGACGGCGACACGCAGCGGAACCTCGATGCCCTCCAGGCCGGCGGTGACCCGGTCGGCGAGGGTGTAGACGTCGACCTGAGCCCGACCGCAGGAGGGGCACGAAACGATCTCCAGGCGACGCTGCCGGAGGTTGAGCGACTCCAGGATCGCCAGTCCGACCTTGACCTCTTCGACCGGCGGCGCGGACAGCGAAACCCTGATGGTGTCGCCGATGCCCTTGGACAGCAGCGCACCGAACGCGACCGAGGACTTGATGGTTCCCTGGAAAGCCGGTCCGGCCTCGGTGACACCGAGATGCAGCGGGTAGTCGCACGCCTCGGCCAACAACTCATACGCCCGCACCATGACCACGGGGTCGTTGTGTTTGACCGAGATCTTGAAGTCGCGGAAGTCATGCTCCTCGAACAGCGACGCCTCCCACAGGGCCGATTCGACCAGCGCTTCCGGGGTCGCCTTGCCGTACTTCTGCAGCAGCCGCTTGTCCAAGGATCCGGCGTTCACGCCGATGCGCAACGAGACGCCCGCGTCCTTGGCCGCCCGGGCGATCTCGCCGACCTTGTCGTCAAACGCCTTGATATTGCCCGGGTTGACGCGCACTGCCGCGCAACCGGCGTCGATGGCGGCGAAGACATACTTCGGCTGGAAGTGGATGTCGGCGATCACCGGGATCTGCGAGTGCTTGGCGATCTCCGGTAGCGCGTCGGCGTCATCCTGCGAAGGCACGGCCACTCGCACGATGTCGCAGCCCGTGGCGGTCAGCGCGGCGATCTGCTGCAGCGTGCCGTTGACGTCGGCAGTCAGCGTCGTGGTCATCGACTGGACGGAGACCCGTGCATCGCCCCCGACGGCGACCGATCCGACCTTGATTTGGCGGCTCTTTCGCCGGGGCGCGAGGACGGGTGGCGGCGGCGTAGGCATTCCGAGGGAGACGGTCACATGACCAGTATCCGCTCCAGCAGGAAACGAGCGAGCAACAACGCCGTGAACTCCCCCACCGGCTGGCTGGCCATCAGGCCGCCGCCGGTCAGCCGCCGAGCGAGATCGGATGAACGATGTCGGCGTACAGCACCAGTGCCTGGACGAGGATGAGAACGGCCGCGACGGCATACATCACCGGCAGCATCTGGGCGGTGTCGACATAGATCGGCTCGCCTGAGCGGGTCGGCGGCGCCTCCGCGTCACCCTCAGCCGGCGGGGCATGGGAAGCGGCGCCCGCGCGGGCGGCCGAGCGGATCCGCAGCCGAGCGCGGCCTCGTTTGAGCGACTCGACGATCGCACCGGCGATGTGGCCGCCGTCGAGCGGCAGCAGGGGTAGCAGATTGAACAGGAACAGGATGAGATTCAGGCTCGCCAGCAGGCTGACCAACCAGAAGATCTTGTCGCGCAGATCGAACTGGTTGCTCTGGGCTATATCGCCGCCGATCCGCCCGATGCCGACCACGCCGACCGCGCCCTGCGGGTCCCGCTGCTTGCCCTCGAAAACCGTCTGCCACAGGTTCGCGATCTTGGCCGGGTACTGCCCCAGGGCCGACAACCCGCGCCCGAACTGATCCGCCACCTCGCGGGGCACCGCGGTCAGCGACTCCCGGGCGTAGTAGGAGTGGATCTTAGTGCCGACGCCGATATAGCCGGCGACCTTGGTCTTGGTGCCTTGGTCATTGGCGTACTTGACGTTCTCGACCGGGGTCAGCGACACGTCCTGGTCGATGCCGTTGCGCAACACGGTGATCGTGAGCTGTCGCCCGGCGGAGCCTTCGATGACCGAGACGGCCTGATCCCAGGACGAGATTTTCCGGCCGTCTATTGCCTCGATGACGTCGCCTGACTTCAGCACGCCGTTGGCCGGCGCCGGCTTGGCGGTCGACGAACAGATCGAGGAGTTGGCGTCGGCCGAGGTGGCCGGCACGACACATTGGGCCACCGAGTCCACCGTGGTCGTCGGGTCGTCGTGGCGCACACCGACGACCGTCAGCAAGAGGAGCGTAAGAACGAGGTAGATGACGAAGTTCATGAACGGGCCACCGAACATGACGATCATCTTTTTGCCCGGCGTCAGCCGGTAGAACTGCCGCGGTTCGTCGGCCGGATCGACCACCTCCGAGCGGCTGGCGCTTCGGAACTCCTCGACAGCGGTCGCCAGGCGGCGCGGCCACCGGGAGCGGCCACCGTCAGGGCGCGGGGGCACCATTCCGATCATGCGGATGTAGCCGCCGAGTGGGATGGCCTTCAGCCCGTACTCGGTGTCGCCCCGCTTACGGGAAAGGATCGTCGGCCCGAAGCCGACCATGTACTGGGTTACCTTCACGCCGAAACGCTTGGCCGGAACCATGTGCCCGATCTCGTGCAATGCGATGGACAGAAGCAGGCCGACGGCAAGGAACACCACGCCGAGGGCGTAAAGCACGGCCGGTCATCCTCCTCCTGGCGACGACAGTCATCGGCGTCACCGGTCGTTTGTCCCGACGAAGCTAGCGAGTCGGTATCCCGACAACGGTTCGAGCACGGTCGCGAGCCCAGTCATCGGCGGCCTCGACGTCCTCGACGGTACCTGCCTTATCGGCTGCCAGCGGCCGATTCGATAGCCATTCCCTCAGAATCGTTCCCACCGTGTCCACGATGTCGAGAAACCCGATACGCCCGGCGTGGAACTGCTCGACCATGGCCTCGTTGGCCGCGTTGTAGACCGCCGGAGCGAGACCGCCCGCCCGGCCCGCCTCCCGCGCGAGTTCGACGCTCGGAAAGGCGGTCACATCCAGCGGGTCGAACTGCCAGGTCTGCGCGGCGGTCAGGTCGAGCGGTCGCACGGCGTCCGGCACCCGGTCGGGCCAGCCCAGCGCCAGCGCGATGGGCAGTCGCATGTCCGGGGGCGAGGCCTGTGCAAGGGTGGCACCGTCGTTAAACTCGACCATCGAGTGGACGATCGACTGCGGATGGACGACGACCTCGATCTGGTCGTACGCGACGCCGAACAAGAGGTGGGCCTCGATCATTTCCAGGCCCTTATTGATCAGCGTGGCGGAATTTGTGGTGATCAGCTGACCCATGTTCCACGTCGGGTGGGCCAGCGCCTGGACCGGTGTCACGTCGGCCATCTCGGCACGGCTTCGGCCGCGGAACGGGCCGCCACTCGCTGTGATGACGAGCTTGCGCACCTCGTCGGCCGTCCCGCCACGCAAGCACTGAGCGATTGCCGAATGCTCGGAATCGACGGGTATGAGCTGACCGGGCCGAGCGCGGTCAATGACCAGCGATCCCCCGGCAATGAGCGACTCTTTGTTGGCCAGGGCCACGGTGCGGCCTGCGTCCAGTGCCGCGATCGTCGCCCGCAGGCCCTGGGCTCCGGCGACGGCGTTGAGCACGACATCGGCGTCCAGCGCCGCGAGCCGATCTGACGCGTCGGGCCCGACCACCAGGTGCACGTCGGATCGCCCGACGGCCCGCAACTGTTCGTGGAGCGCGCGGGCCGCCTCGTCGCTCGGCACGCCGATCGTGCTTACGCCGAAGTCGCTCGCCTGCCGGGCCAACAGCTGCGGCTGGGATCCGCCGGCACTGAGCGCGACCAACGCAAAGCGGCCGGGGTTGCGGCGTACGACGTCCGCGGTTTGCGTGCCGATCGATCCGGTGGAGCCGAGCAATACGACGCGTCGCGGGGAATTCACCGGCCCATTCTCCCCAGCCGTACAGGGCGATGCCAGAATGGGGGCCGGAACTTGACGCCGGCCGGTCCGAGGCCGGCAAGGTCGTCGCGACGAACAGGAGCACCGACGGTGTTGTCACCCGAAGAACCAGAGTTGGGCGCGCCGGCCGACTACAAGGGTCACCACCCGACCGAGCACCCGTCCCAGTGGGGTTGGCACGCCGACTTCGGCACACCGGCCCGCATTGGCGGCTGGCTCAGCGTCATCTGCCTGGTGCTGATGGTGACCGCGACGCACTACAACGGCGCGGGCACGGTGGCGCTGCTGACATTCGCCGGCCTGATCGTCGTCGGGTTGCTGTGGGACATCCAGCGGCGCCGCACCTCCTGGCGCCAATAGCTCGTCACTCGATTTCCAGCTCGCGCTGGCCCCAGGGTGCGGCGTAACCGTCGGCCAGCAACTCGAGGAACGGCACGGCGTCGAATGCCTCCGGGCCGAGCACGCCGGCGCCGCTCCAGCGCCCGTCGCTGATCAACTCCAGGGCGACGATCGGATTCACGGCCGTTTGCCAGACCACCGCTTGGGCGCCGTACTCGGACATCGACCATTCGTTGTCGACGACGTGATACAGATAGGTCGAGCGCGGCCGGCCGTCCTTGTCCTTTCCCCGCACCCACAGGCCCGCACAGGTCTTGCCGCGCATCCGATCACCCAAGGTCGCCGGATCGGGTAGGCAGGCGGCGACGACATCGCGCGGCGATACCCGCACCCGATCGCCGGAAGTCCCGTCCTCGGCTGTCGCCGGCACGGTGACGGAATCGGTCCGGTCGAGGCCGAGTCGACGCAGTGTCTTGAGCACTTCGATGAACTCGTTGCCCAGACCGTACTTGAACGTGACCCGGCCGGCGTCGATCCAGCGCGGGATCAGCACGACCTCTTCGTGCTCCACGTTGACACACTCGATCGGCCCGATGCCCTCGGGAAACTCGAACACTTCGGGTTCACTGAAAGGTTCGGTGGTGAACCAGCCGCGCCCCTTCTCATACACCACGGGCGGGTTCAGGCACTCCTCGATCGTGGTCCAGATCGAGAAGGACGGCGCGAACTCGTAACCCTCGACGGTCAGATTCGCACCGTCACGTACACCGGCCTCGTCGATCTCGCTGAACAGGTGATCGGCGGCATAGCGGGCGAAGACGTCGGCCAGGCCCGGCTCTACCCCCATGCCGACGAGAGCGATCCGTCCGGAGGCCGTCCAGTCGTCGTCGAGTTCGAACTGCTCGTCGCCGAGCTTGACTCCGACGCGGCGGTAGGGCTGATCGGCATGCGGGTGAGACAGCGACATGGCCATGTCGACGTAGTGAATCCCGGTGGCCAGCGCGGCTCTGAAGATCGGCATCGTGAAGCGCGGGTCGGTGGCTGCGAGCACGGCGTCGATGCCGTGCTCACGGATCGCCGATTCGACGGCGGCCTGATCGGATGCATCCAGTTGCCGGGCCGAGAACCGGTCGTCATCGGTCGCACGAACGGCCCGTTCGGCCCGCTGCAAGTCGTAGTCGGCGACGAGGACCGCCGTGAGGAACTGTCGTCTGGCCGCGATGAGCGCCGCCGCCGAGCCGACCCCGCCCGCGCCGAGGATCAGGATCCGCATGAGGCGACTATATCCGCGCCGGCGACGTCATCAGTGGCAGTTCTCGACGAAATCCATCGGCGGTCCGACAATCAGGCGCGGAAACGCTTGCCGTCCTCCGGTCGCGCTGCGATAAACGCACCAACCATCTGGAGCCTGCACGACGACTGGTTGCCATCCGAGCGCCGACAATGCGGTTAGCTACACGGTCTGGCAGATGCCGTTCGCGCCCGCACTGGCACATCGGCGGGGATGTTCCTGCTCGGTGTGGGCGCGTTCCTTGTCGGCGTCGTCATCGTGATCATCCTTCGGTTCACAATGCCGGCGTTCTTCCGCGGGGAGACGCTCAATCGCAATACGCCGACGCTGGTGCGAAAGGACGAGGTGCTGCCGACGCCATTCCGGTCGTCGAGGAGTGATACCGCGTCCGCCGCTTGCGTTTGCCCTCGACGGAGGTGGGCAAGCGCGGCCGGTCGGATGCGTCAGCGACCCTCGAGCAACGGCCGGCGCGGATCCCACGACGTTCCCTCGATGGCATCGCGTCGCCGTCGGGCGATGCCGGACAACGCTTCGAGAGCGACCCGGTTGGCCAGGAACGAGGTGATGTCGGCGTGGTCGTAGGGCGGGGAAACCTCGACGACGTCGACTCCGACGACGGGCAGCTCGTAAGCGATTCGCCGCACCGAGTCCAGTAGCTGACGGGCGGTCAGACCACCGGGCTCAGGCGTGCCGGTCCCCGGCGCGTGGCCCGGGTCGCAGACGTCGATGTCCACCGACAGGAAGACGCCGTCGCAGTCGTCGGTCGCGATCGTGAATGCCTCGGTGAGGCAGTCATCGAGCCCGCGGGTGACGATCTCGCTCATCTCGTAGGACCGCATCCGCTGCGCAGCCATCCAGTCGAGGGTCGCCGGGTCGGGCCAGTAACCGCGCAGCCCGAT
>JAFAWL010000050.1 GCA_019241805.1 Actinomycetota bacterium | reverse complement strand
CGACCCGGTCGTCGCTTGCCGTTTCGCAAGGTACGACCGGCACAAGCGAGGGCCGCGGGTCGGCGAACACCTGAATCGCCGGGTGAATGCAGAAGGGCCGCTTGACTATCGACCGGCACCCCTCCTTTCGCACGGCGACGCGTACCTCGCCCGACCGGGCGAGCGACTGCCAAGCGCGGATTGCGGGCCGCCGAAGCACGGTCGATGAGTTTGGCGCCGATGCCAAGTCTTGTCCTAGAGCCCTGCGAACACTTCGAGGAGAAAGTCGATGTCCGGACCGCTGAGCAACGCCCACGCCGTTACCAAGCTTCCCGCCCAGGACCTTGAGCGCGCGCGTGTTTTCTACCGTGACAAGTTGGGGCTGGAGCCGGTCGAGGAGCGCACCGGCGGCCTGCGCTACGTGTGCGGGCCGACCGAGTTCCATCTGTTCAGCTCAGCAGGCTCGGCGTCGGGGGCATCGACCCAAATGGGATTCGAGGTGGAGGATCTGGAGGCGACCCTCACGGATCTCCGAGCCCGCGGTCTGACCTTCGCACGCTTTGAGATGCCCGGCTTCCAGATGGACGGCGACACGATCACCGCCCCGGACAACTATCCGAGCAAGGGCGCAGGCGAGCTCGGGACGTTCTTCTACGACAGCGAGGGCAACCTAATCGGGATAGCCCAGCCAATCCGCGAAGACACGGCGGGCACCTAGAACGGCGGGCGTACTCCTGAAGGGGCTCCAGCGAGGATGTAGGGCATGAGCAACGTCTCGGGCGCCCGGTCGGGTGTCACCACCTTTGTCCACGTCGGCCTTGTCGTCGAAGACCTCGACCAGGCAGTCGCGTTTCTCACCTTGCTCGGCTTCGACTGCAGCACGCCCAGCGTGTACAGCGGCGCGTGGATCGACCGGATCATTGCGGTTGAGAACGCGACGGTGGAGGTCGTGATGGCTCGTGGCCCCGATGGCAGCGACATATTCGAGGTGGTGCGCTTTCATTCGCCCACTGCCGGCGCCCCCGAGTCTGTGCCTGCCGCGAACCGTCCTGGCTGCGGCACGTCGCCTTCACGGTCGATGACATGCGAGGCATCGTCGACCGGGTCAGAGAGGCTGGCTGGGAAACGGTCGGTGAGATCGTTAACTACGAGAACACCTACCTCCTCTGCTACGTACGCGGACCCGAAGGGCTGATCGTCGAACTCGCCGAACGCCTCGACGACGCGCCGAGCTGATCGACGAGACGACCGCCGTCGCGACGCTTCTCTGCCGCTCAAGATCCGAACTCCGAAGACGGCGGCACAGCTCACAGAACCGAACCCAAAGGACCAACGAATGGCAAGCCCTTTGCACCTCCCCCGGATCCACCACTACGCATACCTCATCGACGAACTTGACGTTGCCGCCCGGCGCCTGCATGCGCAATTCGGCGCCGGGCCGTTCTTCTACATCGAAGAAGTCCCGGTGACCAACGTCACCTCACGCGGCGAGCCGGCCGAGTTCATGCACGGCGCAGCCTTCGGGATGTGCAACCAAGCGGCGGTCGAGCTGATGCAGATCGTCCGGGTCACCCCCCAACGGGTGGACCAGCGATTTAGCCGAACCCGCTGCCCCCGGATCCAGCACGTCGCCTACGTATTGCCACCCAGTGAGGTCGACGGCGTCCGGGCTGAGCTCGAGGAACGCGGCGTACCGGAGTACATGAGATCCCGCCTTGGTCAAATCGAGACGACCTTGCACGATGCGGGCGCGGCGTTCGGCTACGACCTGGAACTGCACGCCGACAACAACGAGCTGCGTGCCTTCTTTACTCTTGTCCGCGAGGCCGCCGATGGCTGGGATGGCAGCGAGTTGATGCGCCGAGCCCCGGTCTGAGCGGCCAGTGGCGATGCTCTCGCGTCTGCGGCAGCTCGCGTCCAGCACCTCGACCGGACACCTGCGTTGCGATAGTCGCACGCACCTCCTACCCGCCGGCGTCGCGCCCTCGCGCGGACAGTAGGTCAACGACGCGCCGGACTCCTTCTGAATCCCGCCGCCAAGTTCGGCATTGGCGAGTCCACCGCCGCGCGCCCTCGCCAAGCAACGGGCCGTCTCTGCGTCCTTATGGACGCATACGGATGACCGTCTTCCCTTTGCGGCGCTCGGTCGCGTTGAGCGCGGCGACGGCATCGTCGAGGGTCGCGACCCTGCCGATGTTCGTCCGCAGTCGTCCGTCCCGCGCCCGCTGAACGATCCCACCCAGTTGGCCACGATCGGACTCGACGACGAAGTCGACCGCCCGCCCGTCGGCGGGCCGCGCCTCGGGCGGCCCCACGACGGTCACCAGCGTTCCTCCGGCCCGGATCAGGCCTGCGGACCGCTTCTGAATGTCTCCGCCGATGACATAGGCGCCGAACTCGCGTGCGAGCTGGGTGACCATCGTCCCGACTGCGCCTGCCGCGCCGTGCGCGAGGACGCTCTGCCCGGACTGAAGACGGCCGTGCTGGAACAGTCCCTGCCACGCGGTAAGGCCCGAGATTGGCAGGCTCGCGCCCACCGTCAAGTCGACGTCGCCCGGCAGCGGCGCGAGGTTGCGTGCCTCGATCGCTACATACTGCGCAAGGGTGCCGTCGCGATACCAGTCGGCCAGGCCGAACACCCGCTGCCCTACCGACAATCCCGTCGTGCCGTAGCCGAGAGCGGTGACCACTCCGGCCAGCTTTGCCCGGGGATCGAGGGCGTTCGGTCACGGTCGCCGCGATCGGTCCAGGTCGAGGGCCACGTCAACTCGGTCGGGACGAATCCCGACGCATGAATCTGAACGATGACGTCGTTTATCGCTGCCGGCGGCTCGGGCCGCTCCACCAGCTTCATCCCGGCCGTTCCCGCAGCCTGGTCCGTCACAACGATTGCCTTCATGTGAATTATCTCCTCGATCCTCTTTGTTGGAAATGGTGCAGGCAACGGAAAGCCCGTTCGACATCTATGCCAGCTGCCATGGGTAGTTTCCCAGGTTGCCCTCGGCGGCAGCAGATGGGGGCGACCGCGCGGCGGTCCCACCGGCGTTACTTCTTCTAGTCTTCGGGCTGCGGCTGTTGTTGTTGCTGCGCCGGCTGCTCAGGCTGCTCGCGCGCCGGCTGCTGGTGCTGGACCTCGCATCGATCCATCTCGTCGGCTTGATCGGAAGCCTCAGTCGCGAGCCGTATCAGTTCGAAGGACAAC
>JAFAWL010000385.1 GCA_019241805.1 Actinomycetota bacterium | reverse complement strand
GGCACGGCCGGGCACATGGGTTCGACGGGCAGCACGGGCGCGAGCGGCGCCGGCGCCGCGGGCACCGAAGGTGGCGGCGGCACCGAAGGCGGCGCGGGCACCGTTCCTGGTGGAGGCGGCGGGACAGGCCAGGCGGGGAACTCCAGCGCGACGACCACAATTACGGCCGCGACGTCGCCGGCGACTCAGTCCGGCGCTCTCGCGTTCACCGGGTCGTCGACTCCTATCGTGCCGACAGTCGCTGTCGGCGCCGCCGCGGTGGCTGTCGGTGCCGGCGTGCTCGGCGCGGCGCGTCGTCGCAGCAACCAGTCTGAGCAGCCTGCGGACTAGCGAATCGGCCGAGATCGGCCGCGTCGTACGCTGAAGTAGCCCCCCTTCTCCGCGTAGGACCGGGGTAAGCCCTCTTACCCCGAAATCGCTGGAGCCCTGCCATGACTCTGACCGGGTTGCTCGATGCGATGCTCGATGCGCCGGGCGACCCCGTCCTGGCCGCGGCGACGCGAACAGTCGTGGAGCAGTCGCTCACCGCCCCGGCTGCCCTCGACCCGTTCCTGATCGCCGCTATGGCCCGGCAGTCCTCGACCCCGGTGCTGGCGGTGACCGCGGGTGCGCAGCAGGCCGACGAGCTGCTCGATGCGCTGCGCTGTCTGCTGCCGCCGGACTCGGTCGTCGTCTATCCCGGTTGGGAGACGTTGCCGCACGAGCGCCTCTCGCCCCGGGCGGATACGGTCGGCCGTCGGCTGGCCGTGCTGCGCCGGCTGGCCCACCCCGACCCGGCTGACCCGACGACGGATGCCCTCTGCGTCGTCATCGCGCCCGTACGCGCGGTGCTCCAGCCGCAGGTGCCCGGCCTGGGAGAACTGGAGCCGGTCGCGCTGCGTGCCGGCGACACTGATCGGGCTCTCGATGGGATCGTCGAATCCCTTGTCCTGGCCGGGTATTCTCGCGTCGACCTCGTGGAAAATCGCGGCGACTTCGCGGTCCGCGGCGGCATCCTCGACGTGTTTCCACCAACCGAGCAGCATCCTTTGCGCGTCGAGTTCTGGGGCGACGACATCGAGGAGATTCGCTACTTCAAGGTCGCCGATCAGCGCTCGCTGGAAGTCGCCGAGCACGGTTTGTGGGCGCCTCCGTGCCGCGAGCTGCTGCTCACGTCCTCAGTGCGCGACCGGGCGGCGGCGCTGCTCGCCGATCATCCGGAGCTCGCGGAGCTGCTCGATCCGATCAGTCGGGGCGAGGCGGTCGAGGGCATGGAGGCGCTAGCGCCGGTGCTGGTCGACCGACTGGATCTGATCTTCGCGGAGCTCCCGGCGGGCACGCGTGTGCTCGTCTGCGACCCGGAACGGGTACGCGGGCGCGCCGAAGACCTCGTGCGGACCTCGGCCGAATTCCTGGATGCCTCGTGGGCCGCCGCGGCGGCCGGGGGAGTGGCGCCGGTCGACCTCGGCGCGGCGTCGCTGCAGACGCTGGGAGACGCCCGTCGGTCCGCGCTCGAGCACGACCTCCCCTGGTGGAACATCGGACCGTTCGGATTCGAGAGTGAGGCAACCAGTTCCTTCGAGGCCGTCAGTGGATACCGCGGCGACCTCGACGCGGCGGTGGCCGACCTGCGGCAGTGGACTCGCGAGGGATGGCGAGTCGCGATCATCTTCGACGGCCACGGCACCGCAACCCGGGCGGTCGAACGGCTCGCCGGCGCCGACATCGCGGCGCGGCTCACGCCCGGAATCGCCGCGCTCGAACCCGGTGTCCTCGAACCCGGCATCGTGATCGTCACGACGGGCCGAGTTCTGGGCGGGCTCACCTCGACCGCGCTGAAACTGGCTGTTCTCTCCGAAGCCGATCTCACCGGCCAGCGCGGGTCGTTGACCAAGGACACCAGCCGCATGCCCACCCGGCGGCGCAACGCGATCGACCCGATCCTGTTGCAGCCGGGCGATTTCGTCGTCCACGAACAGCACGGCGTGGGTCGTTACGTCGAGATGGTGCGTCGCACGGTTAACGGCGGCGAACGCGAATACATGATCATCGAGTACGCGCCGGCCAAGAAGGGCCAACCCGGCGACCGGCTGTTCGTGCCGACCGATTCGCTGGACCAGGTGACGAAGTACGTTGGCGGCGAATCACCGAGTCTGTCGCGCCTCGGAGGCGCCGACTGGGCCAAAACCAAGGGCCGCGCTCGCAAGGCGGTGCGTGAGATCGCGGCGGAGTTGATTCGCCTCTACAGCGCCCGGATGGCCACGCGAGGCCACGCGTTCGGCCCGGACACCCCTTGGCAGCGGGAACTGGAAGATGCCTTCCCGTACGTCGAGACCCCGGATCAACTGGCCGCGATCGACGAGGTCAAGGCCGACATGGAGAAGTCCGTGCCGATGGACCGGGTGATCTGCGGTGACGTCGGGTACGGCAAGACCGAGGTGGCCGTACGGGCGGCTTTCAAGGCCGTGCAGGACGGCAAGCAGGTGGCCGTGCTCGTGCCGACGACGTTGCTGGCCCACCAGCACCTGCAGACCTTCACCGAACGCATGGCGCAGTTCCCGGTGACGATCCGGGAGCTGTCCCGGTTCACCCATGGTCGCGATGCGGATGCCACGATGGCCGCCATCGCCGAAGGGGCCGTCGACATTGTGATCGGCACGCACCGGATCCTGCAGCAGACCGTGCGGTTCAAGGATCTCGGCTTGGTCGTCGTCGACGAAGAGCAGCGCTTCGGCGTCGAGCACAAGGAATACCTCAAATCCCTGCGTACCGAGGTCGACGTGCTCACGATGTCGGCCACTCCGATCCCGCGCACCTTGGAGATGTCGCTCACCGGTATCCGGGAGATGACCACGATCCTGACACCGCCCGAGGACCGGCACCCGATCCTGACCTTCGTCGGCGCGTATGACCAGAAGCAGATCGGAGCGGCGATCCGCCGCGAACTCCTGCGCGACGGGCAGGTGTTCTACATCCACAATCGGGTCGAATCGATAAATCGGGCGGCCGCGCGCCTGGCCGAGATCGTTCCCGAAGCCCGCATCGCGGTCGGTCACGGCCAGATGAGCGAGGACGCGCTCGAGCAGATCATGCTCGGGTTCTGGGACAAGAAGTACGACGTTCTCGTCTCGACGACGATCGTCGAATCCGGCCTCGATATCCCGAACGCCAACACCCTCATCGTCGAGCGGGCCGACCTGTTCGGTTTATCGCAGCTGCACCAGTTACGGGGCCGGGTGGGGCGGGCCCGTGAACGCGGCTACGCGTATTTCCTCTATCCGCCCGAGAAACCGCTGACGGAGACGGCCTACGACCGGCTGGCCACCATCGCCCAACACACCGAACTGGGCGCCGGCATGGCCGTAGCCATGAAGGACCTCGAGATCCGCGGGGCTGGAAATCTACTCGGTGGCGAGCAGGCCGGACATATCGCCGGGGTCGGGTTCGACCTCTACGTACGCTTGGTCGGCGAGGCGGTCGCCGACTTCCGGGGCGAGGCCGAGAGCGAGTTCAGCGAGGTGAAGGTCGATCTGCCGGTCGATGCCAACCTGCCGGTCGAGTATCTGCCCGGCGAACGGCTTCGGCTCGAGGCGTATCGGTCGTTGGCGGCGGCGACGACGAACGAGGCGGTGGATGCGGTGCGCGACGAACTGATCGACCGCTTCGGTCCGTTGCCCGATCCGGTGCAGAACCTGCTCGCGATGGCCCGTTTCCGGGTCCACTGCCGCACGCGTGGAGTCAGTGAAGTGTCGTTGCAGGGCAACACGGTGCGCTTCTCGCCGGTCGATCTGCCCGAATCCGCTCAGCTGCGGCTCGCGCGCGTCTATGACAAGGCGATCTATAAGCCGGCCGTTTCGACGATGTCCGTGCCGCGACCGAAGGTCGTCCTCGACGGCCGCGGCAACCCGACAGTCGCGAAGTTCGGCGGTGAGCCTATGCGCGACGTCGCCTTGGTCGACTGGTGCGTCAAGGTCATTGATGACGTCGTTCCGGCCCCGGTGTCGGCTTGAGCTCCTGCCTACAGCCGATACCACCCGGCTGATCAGGCGGTGTCAGGCCGCACTTGCTACAAAGGGTGCATGTCATGGCTGATCACCGGCGGCGCCGGTTACATCGGTTCGCACGTCGTGCGCGCGTTCCGCTGCGCCGGCCTCGACGTGGTGGTGCTCGACAACTTGTCCACCGGCTACCGCGACTTCGTTCCGACCGACGTTTCGTTCGTCGAGGCCTCGGTCACCGACGGCGACGCGGTGCGAGCGACTATGGATGCGCACGCGGTGCACGGCGTCGTGCATCTGGCGGCATTGAAGTACGCCGGGGTTTCGGTGCAGGAACCATTGCGTTTCTATCGCGAGAACGTTTTGGGAATGCAGGTATTGCTCGAATCGGTTGTCGATCGAGGTATTGATCGGCTGCTGCTGTCCTCCAGCGCCTCTTGGTACGGCACACCCGCGGCCGAAATCGTCGACGAGGACGAGCCGCCCCGCCCGGAAAGCCCGTACGGGGAGAGCAAGACGATCAGCGAATGGTTGCTTCGTGATCTGGCTCGCATTCGCCCGGAGCTGCGACAGACATCACTGCGCTATTTCAACGTGGTCGGCTCCGGAACTCCGGAGCTCGCCGACCACAGTCCGCACAACTTGTTCCCGAAAGTGCTCAGGGCCCTTACCGACGGAGCAACACCGGTCGTCAACGGCGCGGACTATCCGACTCCGGACGGCAGTTGTGTGCGCGACTACGTGCACGTGGTCGACGTTGCCGACGCCCATTTGGCTATTGCGCAACGGCTTGACGGCGGTCAGCGGTGCGCTGCGGTGTACAACGTCGGACGTGGCGTCGGGTCCAGCGTTTTCGAGATTCTCGATTCGATGCGCCGGATCACCGGTATCGAGTTCACGCCGGAGATCAAGGCTCGTCGTCCCGGCGACCCGGCCCGGATCGTGGGGCGGGTCGAGCGGATAGGGCGCGACCTCGACTGGCACGCGTCGGCCGGCCTGGACGAGATGGTCGCCAGCGCGTGGTCTGCTTGGCAACATCACTTGGCGTCGACGCGCGGTGCGAGCTGACCACCCGTAGACTGTCCAGACCCGAATTCGACGGACTTTTCCCTGATTCGACTGCCGAGGCCTTCCGGCACCGAAGCTTCGGGTGGGGATCGCAAGTGATCAGAGGCAGTTGGCGAACTGGAGGGTGGGCGTGCAGCTCACAGTCATAGGCACCGGGTATCTCGGGGCCACCCATGCGGCCGCCATGGCCTCGCTCGGTCACGACGTCGTCGGGTTCGACGTCGACCAGCAAAAGATCGCCACGTTGCAGCGGGGCGAGGTGCCATTCTTCGAACCCGGGCTCGACAGCCTGCTCGGTGAACAATTGGCGTCCGGCCGGCTTCGTTTCACCTCGACCTTCGACGATCTCGCCTCGTTCGGCACCGTGCATTTCGTCTGCGTCGGTACGCCCCAGAAAAAGGGCGAGTACGCGGCCGACATGACCTACGTCAACGCGGCGTTCCAATCGCTGTGCGCCGCGCTGCCCAGCGGCAGTGTCGTCGTCGGCAAATCGACGGTGCCCTCGGGCACCGCGGTGCGTCTGCAGGAACAGGTCCGTGCCGCTGGCGGCGACCTCGTCTGGAACCCCGAGTTCCTGCGTGAGGGATTCGCGGTCGAGGACACACTGCGTCCGGACCGCATCGTGATCGGCGCCGAGGGCGAGGGCGGCGTGGCCGCGCTCGTCCAGGCATACAAGCCGATCCTCGACACCGGGGTGCCGCTTATCACGACCGATTTCGCGACCGCCGAATTGGTCAAGGTAGCCGCGAATTCATTCCTGGCTACGAAGATCTCGTTCATCAACGCGATGGCCGAGGTCTGCGAGGCGACCGGTGCCGATGTGACCAAGCTGGCCGAGGCGCTGGCGCACGACCCGCGCATCGGCGGCCGCTTCCTGCACGCCGGTCTCGGCTTCGGTGGTGGCTGCCTGCCCAAGGACATCCGGGCCTTCATGGCCCGCGCCGGCGAACTTGGCGCCAATCATGCGCTGACCTTCCTGCGCGAAGTCGACAGCATCAACATGCGGCGCCGCGTAC
>JAFAWL010000199.1 GCA_019241805.1 Actinomycetota bacterium | reverse complement strand
CGGCCTACATCGCCGCCGACCTCGCCTATCTGCGGAACAAGCGCGATCGTGGGTTCGACCTGTGTATCTATATGCTCGGCGCCGATCATCACGGCTATATCGCCCGGCTGAAGGCCGCGGCGGCCGCGTTCGACGACGACCCCGACGTGGTCGAGGTGCTGATCGGGCAGTTGGTCAATCTGGTCAAGGACGGCCAGCCCGTGCGGATGAGCAAGCGCGCCGGCACCGTGATCACGCTGGAAGACCTTGTCGATGCGGTCGGGGTCGACGCCGCGCGCTACTCGCTGGAACGTCAGGCCACCGACTCGCCTATCGACATCGATCTCGACGTGCTGGTCAAGCGGACGACCGACAACCCGGTGTTCTACGTGCAGTACGCGCATGCCCGCACGCGCAACGTCCGTCGCAACGCCGAGTCCATCGGAATCGGGCTGGATGAGTTCAGCCCGGAGTCGTTGGATCATCCCGCCGATGCGGCGCTGCTCACCGCGCTCGGCGACTACCCACGGGTAGTTCTGGCCGCGGCCGAACTTCGAGCTCCGCACCGCATCGCACGCTTCCTGGAAGAGCTCGCCGGCATCTATCACCGCTGGTACGACACCGACGAGTGCCGGATCGTCCCGAAGGGCGACGACGCGGTGACTACCGCCAACCGCAGCCGTAACGTCCTGAACGAGGCCACCCACGTCGTGCTGGCCAACGGCCTGGGGTTGCTGGGCGTCTGCGCGCCGGAGCGGATGTGAGCCGCTCGGCGCACCCGGCCGGCCCGCGTCATGCGGACGTCCTGGCGGAGCTGCACCCGCTGAACCCGCCCACCGATCCGGGCGCGATCGACCCGTCCATCTGGCCGGCGTCGGTGAACCGGGTCGAGGGCGTCCTTCGCATCGGCGGCCGGTCGGTGACCGAGTTGACCGCCGAGCACGGGTCGCCGGTGTTCCTGCTCGACGAGGACGACCTGCGCGGTCGCGCCCGGTCCTACGCGCAAGCCTTCGCGAACGCTGATGTCTTCTACGCCGGTAAGGCGTTCCTCTGCACGGCGGTCGCCCGCTGGATCGCGGACGAGGGGCTGGGCCTGGACGTCTGCAGCGGCGGCGAGCTGGCGGTGGCCAGCGCGGCCGGATTCCCGCCCGAGCGCATCGCGATGCACGGAAACAACAAGTCGTCGATCGAACTTCGGCGCGCGCTCGAGGCCGGCGTCGGGCTGATTATCCTCGACTCGTTCGACGAGATCGACCGCCTGGCGACGCTGGCCGACTCACTCGGCCGTCAGCAGGACGTGTTGGTCAGGGTGACCGTCGGCGTCGAAGCCCACACCCACGAATTCATCGCCACCGCTCACGAGGACCAGAAGTTCGGGTTCTCGCTGCGCGGGGGAGTCGCGGCCGATGCCGTCCGCCGAGTCCTTGCCTCGCCGGCCCTGCGCCTGGCCGGATTGCACTCGCACATCGGTTCACAGATCTTCGACCTCGACGGTTTCCAGGTCGCCGCGGCCCGTCTGGTCGACTTCGCGGTCGCCCTGCGGGACGAGCACGGGATCGAGGTGGAACGCCTGGATCTCGGCGGTGGCCTCGGTATCGCCTACGTCGCCGGCGATGATCCGCATAGCCCGAAGGAGATCGGCGAGCGGCTGCTGGACATCGTGGCCCGGGCCAGCCGGGCCGCCGGTTTGAACGTCCCGCGCATCGCCGTCGAGCCCGGCCGGGCGATCGTGGGCCCCAGCACGATGACCGTCTACGAGATCGGCACGGTCAAGTCGATCGAGCTGGACGGCGGTGCCCGGCGGCTCTACGTCTCGGTCGACGGCGGCATGAGCGACAACATTCGCACGGCGCTCTACGACGCGGACTACACGTGCACGCTGGCCAATCGGACGTCGACCGCCGAGCCGGTCGTCGCCCGCGTGGTCGGAAAGCACTGCGAGAGCGGCGACATCGTCGTGCGCGACACCTGGTTGCCGGCCGACACCCGACCGGGCGATCTGCTGGCGATCGCGGCGACCGGCGCCTACTGCCACAGCATGGCCAGCAACTACAACCACGTGCCGCGTCCTGCTGTGGTGGCGGTGCAGGACGGCGTGGCTACGGTCATCGTGCGTCGTGAGACCGAGGACGACCTGCTCAGACTCGACCCGGGAAGCGGACGCCAATGAGCGATTCGTTGAAGGTAGCGCTGCTGGGATGCGGCGTGGTCGGTTCGCAGGTGGTGCGTCTGCTGCACGAGCAGGCCGACGACCTCGAAGCCCGCATCGGGCGCCGGCTGGAGCTCGCCGGCGTGGCCGTGCGTCGACCCAACCGGCATCCGGACGTTCCCGCGGACCTGCTCACCGCGGACGCGTCCGGACTGGTCGAGCGCGACGACATCGACATCGTCGTCGAGGTCGTCGGTGGCATCGAGCCGGTCCGTTCGCTGCTGCTCAACGCGCTCAACCGGGGCAAGAGCGTGGTCAGTGCCAACAAGGCGCTATTGGCCGAGGACGGCGCGACCCTCTACGAAGCTGCCTCGGCCAACGGCGTCGACCTGTACTACGAGGCGGCGGTCGCCGGCGCGATCCCGCTTCTGCGCCCGTTGCGCGAGTCATTGGCCGGCGACCGGATCACTCGAGTGCTGGGCATCGTCAACGGCACGACCAACTTCATCCTCTCCCGCATGGACGCCACGGGAGCCGGATTCGACGAGGCCCTGGCCGAGGCGACCTCGCTCGGCTACGCCGAGGCGGATCCCACCGCTGACGTCGACGGGTTCGACGCCGCCGCCAAGGCGGCGATTCTGGCCGGTCTGGCCTTCCATACTCGGGTGACGATCGCCGACGTGTTCCGCGAGGGCATCAGCGCGGTGACTGCCAACGACATCACGAGCGCCCGGGCGATGGGCTGCACGGTGAAGCTGCTCGCGATCTGCGAGCGAGCCGGGGATTCCGTGTCGGTCCGCGTCCATCCGGCCATGATCCCGCGCAATCATCCCCTGGCCGGAGTCGGCGACGCGTTCAACGCCGTGTTCGTGGAAGCCGAGGCGGCCGGATCGCTGATGTTCTACGGCCGCGGCGCCGGCGGTTCTCCGACGGCCAGCGCCGTGTTGGGGGACCTGGTCGCGGTGGCCCGCAACCGGGTCAACGGGGGCGGCGGAACCCGTGAGAGCGCCTACGCGGCTTTGCGGATCGTGCCGATGGGTGAGGTGACGACGCGCTACCACGTCGCGCTCGACGTCGCCGATCGCCCCGGCGTCCTCGCCACCGTGGCCGGGGCGTTCTCCGATCACGGCGTGAGCATCCAGACGGTGCGCCAGGAAGGGCGCGGTGACGCGGCCACGCTCGTGTTGGTCACGCACAGCGCGCCCGACGCGGCGCTGTCGGAGACGGTCGACTATCTCAGTGGGCTCGATATCATTCGCCGCGCGGCGAGCGTCATGCGCGTCGAGGGCATGGATGCCGACTGACATCCGCCGCCACCGCATTCTGACTGGACGACGCCGATGACCATCCCGCCCGAGCCCTCGAAGCCGAGCTGGCCCGGATTGATCGAGCACTATCGCGCCCGCTTGCCGGTGACCGAGCACACTCCCGTTATCACGTTGTACGAAGGCGGAACCCCTCTGGTTCCCGCCCGCGAACTTTCCGCGCGCACCGGCTGCTCGGTGTATCTGAAGGTCGAGGGCGCGAACCCGACCGGCTCGTTCAAGGATCGGGGCATGACGGTCGCGATCTCCAAGGCAGCCGAGACGGGTGCGAAGGCGGTGATTTGCGCGTCGACCGGAAACACCTCGGCCAGCGCCGCGGCGTACGCGGTGCGGGCCGGCATGACGTGCGCCGTGCTCGTGCCCCAGGGCAAGATCGCGCTGGGCAAGATGGCCCAGGCCTTGGTCCACGGCGCTCGTCTGTTGCAGGTCGACGGTAACTTCGACGACTGTCTCGAACTGGCGATGAAGCTCGCGGTCGACTATCCAGTCGCGCTGGTGAATTCGGTCAATCCTGACCGGCTGGAAGGGCAGAAAACCGCCGCGTTCGAAGTCTGCGACGCGCTCGGAATCGCCCCGGACATCCACTGCATCCCGGTCGGCAACGCGGGCAACATCTCCGCGTACTGGAAGGGGTACCGGGAATACCTCGACGAGGGCCTGATCAGCGCCGGTCCCCGGATGTTCGGATTTCAGGCGGCCGGCGCGGCGCCGATCGTGCGGGGTGAGCCCGTGGCCCATCCGATGACGATCGCGACCGCCATTCGCATCGGCAACCCGGCGTCCTGGTCCCTGGCCCTCGCCGCCCGCGACGAATCGGGTGGGGTGATCGACGCGGTCACCGACAAGCAGATCCTCGAGGCCTATCGACTGCTCGCCCGCACGGAGGCGGTTTTCGTCGAGCCGGCGTCGGCGGCCAGCGTCGCCGGGCTGCTCATGACGGCCGCCGATGGGCGGCTTCCGGTCGGTTCGACGGTGGTATGCACCGTCACCGGCAATGGGCTGAAAGACCCGGAGTGGGCTATTTCCGGCGCTCCGAAGCCGGTCACGGTTCCCATCGACGGCTATGCGGCTGCGAATGCGCTAGGCCTCGCGTGAGGGCTGGCTGATGGCAGGGCCAGCGTTTCGGGGTGCGCCGGTGCACGTTCGGGTACCGGCCACCAGCGCCAACCTCGGCCCGGGCTTCGACTGCCTCGGCCTGGCCCTGGGCATCCACGACGAGCTGATCGCCCGGATCGGTGAGGACGGAGTGGTCGTCGACGTCGCCGGCGAGGGCGCCGAGGACGTGGCCCGCGACGAGTCGAACCTCGTGATCGAGGCTATGCGGGCGACCTTCACCGAATTCGGCGGCCAACCCCGCGGCATCGAGCTCAGTTGCGCGAATCGGATCCCGCACAGCCGCGGTCTCGGTTCATCGGCCGCCGCGATCGTCGCCGGGGTGTTGCTGGCCCGCTCGCTGGTGCTGCAGGGGGAGCGATTGCTGCCGGACGCGGCGGCGCTGGATCTCGCCGCCCGCCTCGAGGGCCACCCGGACAACGTCGCGGCATGCCTGTCGGGCGGCCTGACGGTCGCATGGACCCCGGCGGCAGTGCCTCATCGGCCGGCCGTCGGCGTCCGCAATGTCCGGCTCGAGGTCGATCCGAGCGTTGTGCCGGTGGTGTTCGTGCCGCCCGGCCGGTCGTCGACGAGTTCGGCGCGAGGCGCGCTGCCCTCCACCGTGCCGCACGACGATGCAGCCTTCAATGCCGGTCGGGCTGCCCTGTTGGTAGCCGCCCTCACCGGGCGTCCCGAGTTATTGTTCGACGCCACCGAGGATCGGCTTCATCAGACCTACCGCCGCGAGGTTTTTCCGCCCTCCTGGGAGCTGGTCGGTGGCCTGCGCTCCGAGGGCGTCGCCGCCGTCGTCTCTGGCGCCGGCCCGACCGTGCTGGCTCTGGCGAGCGGTGCCCCGGCGGCGACGGCGCTGCTCGCTCGGGCGCCGGAGGGGTGGGCCGCCCAGGTCGTGACGATCGACACGGACGGGGCCCATGTCGTGCGCTGAGGATCGAACGGGCGAAACCGCTGAGGGAAACGGGAACACGCCGAAGCCGCCCTGTGTTGCTGCCGGTGCACGCACCGTCTACGCTTGAGTTGTCAGTTGGCGACGCCAGCGACCTTCGACTGCGGATCAGCACCGTGCGACCGACGGTAGATCCCTAGCCCAGATATCACTCGCGTCGCCGCCCAGCCCCGCCTGACGCCCCTCACGTTCATCGGTGCCGTGGCGAACGACTGATTTCCACAGCTTCTTGGCGCCAGCTGCTTCCGCCGGATACGGACAGCGCCCGCCAGGATTCGAGCCGGCTCGCCGGCTCGAATATCTAGGTCGGCCGCGGAAGACCCGCGCCGACACCTCGGAAGGATCCGACATCACCGTGACAGACACTCAGGAGCAGAGTCTGCTCGCCCCGCGCGACCAGGAAAGCTCCGATTCCGCGCCGGCCAAGCGCAAGGCGCCCCTGTCCTCCATGCTGCTGCCTGAGTTGCAGCAGCTCGCCGGCAGCCTAGGGCTACCGACCGCCAAGCTGAAGAAGAGCGAGCTGGTGGCCGCCATCCAGGCGGTCCGCGCCGGCTCCGAGAACGCCTCCGGGCCCGCCGAGGCGGCGGTCACCGGGCGCGCCCCCCGCACGACCGCCCGCCGCACGCGGCCGGCCTCCACCGGCGACTCGGCCGGCAGCCCGACCGGCGATGCGGCCAGGAGGGACGCCGCCCAGCCGACGCTGCCCGACCTCGCCAGTGCCGGCCAGTCCGAGCCCAACCAGTCCGAGCCCAACCAGTCCGAGCCCAACCATTCCGCGCCGAACCTGTCGCAGGCCAACCGCCCCGCCTCGTCGGGTGCCGCGACCGACGGCCGCACCCCGAGCAACGGTCGCGTGGCCGAGGCGGCGACCGCCGGTGATCGGACGTCCGTGACCACCGACGCGTCCGCGGGTGACGTGACGCGTCGCGACCGCCAGTCGGTCAACCGCAACCAGTCGCGCAACGGCAACGCCGCCCAGGGGGGTGGCAACCAGAGCCACCGCGACGGACCGGGCCAGCGCGACAGCCAAGGCCAGCGCGACAGCCAGGGCCAGCGCGACGGACAGGGCCAGCGCGACAGCCAGGGCCAGCGCGACAGCCAGGGCCAGCGCGACAGCCAGGATGAGGACGATTACGACGGCGGTCGTCGTCGGGGTCGTCGCTACCGCGATCGCCGTGGTCGCAATCGTGAGCGTCCGGGTACGGCTGGCAGCACCGGTACCGATCTCGAGCCGACGGTGAGCGAGGACGACGTCCTCCTGCCGATCGCCGGCATCCTCGACTCGGTCGAGGAGAAGAACACGTGGTTCGTTCGGACCAACGGCTACTTCGCCGGCGCGGACGACGTGTACGTCGCCAACTCCTACGTTCGTCGCTTCGGCCTGCGCCGGGGCGACGCCGTAACCGGCGCCATCCGGCAAGTTCGCGACGGTGAACGGCGCGAGAAGTACAACCCGCTGGTTCGCCTCGACACGATCAACGGCCTCGACCCGGAGCAGGTCAAGTCACGCAGCGAGTTCACCAAGCTGACACCGCTGTATCCGCAGGAGCGGTTGCGCCTGGAAACCGAGTCGCACGTCTTGACCGGTCGCGTCATCGACCTGGTCATGCCGATCGGCAAGGGTCAGCGCGCACTGATCGTCTCGCCGCCGAAGGCGGGTAAGACGATGGTGCTGCAAACGATCGCCAATGCGATCGCCCGCAACAACCCTGAGTGCCATCTGATGGTCGTGCTCGTCGACGAGCGGCCGGAAGAGGTCACCGACATGCAGCGCTCGGTCAAGGGTGAGGTCATCGCCTCGACCTTCGATCGACGCCCGCAGGATCACACGATGGTCGCTGAACTCTCGATCGAGCGAGCCAAGCGGCTGGTCGAGATGGGTCACGACGTCGTCGTGCTGCTCGACTCGATCACTCGACTGGGGCGGGCTTACAACCTGGCCGCGCCGGCCAGTGGCCGCATCCTGTCCGGCGGTGTGGACTCGACCGCGCTGTATCAGCCCAAGCGATTCCTCGGCGCAGCTCGCAACATCGAGAACGGCGGCTCGTTGACGATCATCGCGACCGCTCTCGTCGAGACCGGATCCGCCGGTGACACGGTCTTCTTCGAGGAATACAAGGGCACCGGCAACGCCGAGTTGAAGCTCGATCGCAAGATCGCCGACAAGCGGGTGTTCCCGGCGGTCGATGTCAACCAGTCCTCCACTCGTAAGGAGGAACTGCTGCTGTCGCCCGACGAACTCGCTGTCACGATCAAGCTGCGGCGCGTTCTGGGATCGCTGGAGCAGCAGCAGGCCATCGACCTGCTGCTCGACCGGTTGAAGAAAACGCGTACCAACATCGAATTCCTGATGCAGATCGCGAAGACGACGCCCGGACAGGACTGACGTATTAGTCGACGAGCGCGAGCCCTGGTGGAAGAGCGC
>JAFAWL010000025.1 GCA_019241805.1 Actinomycetota bacterium | reverse complement strand
GCTTCCGGCCGCCGCCGGCGTGGTCGCGGTCGTGCTGGTCCTGCGCGTCGCGGCCCGTCGCCCACAGTGGCTGGCGGCGGTGGGCACGTCGGTACAGCGGCGCCTGAGCCGGTTGTTTCGCCGCGACCCGGATCCGGACACGCAACGCATTCACCGCTTCGTCGAGCAGTTGACGGTGATCCGTCCGCGTCGACTCGACTGGCTGGCCGCGGTCGGCTACGCCGCGCTGAACTGGGGCGCCGATGTCGCGTGCCTGATCCTCGCCTGCAAGGCCGTCGGCGTCTCCGGACTCAGCGCGCGAACGATGCTGGTCACCTACGCGGCGGATGCCGGAGTCGGCGCGCTGCAGTTCCTACCCGGCGGCCTGGGCACGGTCGACGGCGCGATCGTGGCCGCGCTGGTCAACGGCGGGGTCGCCGTCTCCCTGGCCACCGCGGCCGTCCTGATCTACCGGCTGATCAGCTTCGTCTTCATGGCCGCGCTCGGCTGGATCGTGTGGTTCCTGCTCCGACGCCGCCCCGTGGACGACCCGGCGTATGGCTGAACACCGCAGATGAGGTAGCCCCGCGCGCCGGATCGGCGCGCGTCACAGGACGCCCATCTCTAGCCCACGGCGAATTCGGCCGTCGTTCACGCCCTGTTCACCAGCGCTCGGTACTCCTGGGTCGAGTGAGTTCAGACATCGGATAGGGGCACCCGATGAACGTGTCATTGCTGCTCGTCGTGGTCATCGTGACCGCGTTGGCGTTCGACTTCACAAACGGTTTTCACGACACCGCCAACGCGATGGCAACCTCGATCGCGACTGGGGCGTTGCGGCCGCGAGTCGCGGTGCTGATTTCTGGCGTCTTCAACCTGGCCGGTGCGTTCCTCTCGACTGAGGTCGCGAAGACCATCTCCGGCGGGATCGTCGACGACAAGGCGTTGTCGAGTACCGGCGTCAACGGCACGGCGATCATCTTCGCCGGTCTGGTCGGTGCGATCTTGTGGAATTTGGTGACCTGGCTGATCGGCCTGCCCTCCTCCTCGTCGCACGCGTTGTTCGGTGGCCTGATCGGCGCGGTGTGGGTGGTGCTGGGCTCGAAGGCGGTGCACTTCGACAAGGTATTGTCCAAAATCGTAGTTCCAGCGTTGATCTCACCGGTGCTCGCCGGGATCATCGCCGCCGTCGCCACCTACGGCGCCTACACCCTTACCCGTCGAGCCGGGAAGCGTACGTCGACGACAGGATTCCGCTACGGGCAGACGATCTCGGCCTCGTTGGTGTCGTTGGCACACGGCACCGGCGACGCGCAGAAGACGATGGGCGTCATCACCCTCGTCTTGATCGTCAACGGTGACCAGACCAAGTTCAGCCCACCGGTGTGGGTGATCCTCGCGGCGGGGCTCGCGATCGCACTGGGCACGGCAGTCGGCGGCTGGCGGATCATCCGCACGATGGGCAAGGGCTTGACCGAAATCGAGTCGCCGCAGGGCTTCGCCGCCGAGACCGCGACGACATCCGTCCTGCTCGCGTCGGCACATCTCGGCTTCGCGCTGTCGACCACACAGGTCGCCTCGGGCAGCATCCTCGGTGCCGGCATCGGCCGCCGGCTCGCCCAAGTGCGCTGGAACATTGCCGAGCGGATGGCGCTCGCCTGGCTGTTCACGCTGCCGGTTGCCGCGCTCGTCGGTGCCTTGGCCGTCAAGGTCGCCAACCGCGGCAACGGTGGCGTCGTTGTCGTCGGGATCATTGCCCTGGCGCTCGCCGGACTCGTCGTCCTGCGCGCCCGCCGAGCACCGGTGACCGCGCGCAACGTCAACGACTCCCGGGACGTCCCGCTCCGGCAGCAGCCCGAACTCGCCTCCGTCTAGCCACCTGGAGCACCTGGCATGTCGGCACAAACGTCGCTCAGCGCGTCACTCATCGACTGGACGTCCCTGGGCAAGGTCGCCGGAGTCAGTTTCGTCTTCGGCGTCGCGATCGTCGTGCTGTTCTCCGTCGGAATCATCGGCGTGTCCTGGCTGCGCGGACACGACGCCCCAGACACCGACCCGGACCAGAACGACGTGCCCGGATCGGGCTCCGCGGTCGCGGCGAACCAGCCGCTTGGCGCTACGCTCGCCGTGGTGTGTTTCGGGCTCTGTGCCG
>JAFAWL010000073.1 GCA_019241805.1 Actinomycetota bacterium | reverse complement strand
GATCGACTTCCTCATGCATGGGCCGTATCGATCATCGACGCATGGGCCGCGATCCAGGCCTCGCTCAAGACCTCGTCCGGGCTGATGCGGGCGAGCGCCGCATCGAGTGTGGCTGCGTGGGGATCGCCCGTGCCGTCGCCGTGCCAGATCACCCGGTGTCGGGTTCGGGCCGGCGGTCCCCACCGGGACGGGGAAACGGGACCGAACAACGTCACCGAGGGCCGTTCGTAGGCCGCGGCGAGATGAGCGGCGCCCGTGTCGCCCGAGACGACCAGCGTTGCTTTGGCGACGAGATCCACGAAGTCGAGCAGCGCCAGGTCGGTGCGGCACTCGACGCCGGCGGCGGTAGCGACCGCCTCCGTCTCCGACTCATCGGCCGGGCCTCCGGTGACCACGACGTCATGGCCGGCGCGCGCCAGTTCGGCCGCCACAACGGCGAATCGGTCGGGCGGCCACCGTCGGGCGACCGCCTTTGCGCCGCAGTGGACGATCGTGCGTCCGCCCGGTTGATTCCGTCCGGGGGGCGCCAGCGAGCCGCCCAGCAGCGGCGAGACGGCGTATGGCGCGGGCAGGCCGGCGCGCAGCAGGTGGCACCACTTCTCCACCTCGTGCTCGTCGGGCAGCCACTCGGCCGATCCGGCCGCGTAGGCGACGATCCGGCGCGGATTGACCGCGGCGAGCAGCGCGACGCTGGCCGGTCCGTTTCCGTGCAGATCGACGGCGAGTTCCGGTGCGATCGGCGGATCGGTCAATGGGTCGAGCTCGTGACCGGCCACGGCGGCATCGACTGTGTCGATCAGGTCGAGCAGCGGCCACAGCCACCGGGGCAGGGCGAGCACGATGTGCCGATCGGGGCGGGTCTCGCGCAGCACGCGCAGGGCGGGCAAGCCGGTGACGAAATCACCCAGCCCCAGGGCCCGAAGCACCAAGACGGTGGGCCGCGTCATGAGCGGGCTCGGGCCACGAGTCGTGACGTGGAGCGACCGGCGACGTAAGGCACGATCACCACCTCGCCGCCCCAGTCGCGCAACACCGCCGTCTCGGGTAGCTCGGACGCGCTGTAGTCGCCCCCCTTCGCCCAGATGTCGGGTTGAAGCTCGGCGAGTATGCGATCCGGCGTCGGTTCGTCGAAGACGACCACCGCATCGACCGCCCGCAACGCCTCCAGTACGGCGCGCCGATCCCGTTCGTTCTGCAACGGGCGCCCCTCGCCTTTGAGTTCGCGCACGGACCGGTCGGAATTGAGACACACCACGAGGGCGTCACCCAACCGGCGGGCGGCGCGCAGCGTCGCGACGTGCCCGGCGTGGACCAGATCGAAGCAGCCGCCGGTCGCCACTACGGTGCCGCCTCGGGCCCGCACCCGCGCGACGACTTCCTGCCAGTCGCCGTCCGCCGTCGACGCGGAGGACACCGAGCCGCTTCGAGCGACATACCCGGTAGCGGCCGCGACGGCGGACTCGACCGCCTCGCCCAACAGGCGTCCGTTGCACAATGCACTCGTCGCACGGGCCGCGAAGCAGTCGCCGGCGCCACAGCTGTCTTGCGCCGCGACCGGCCTGGCCGGGTACGCCCGCACGGTGGCCCCGTCGGCGAGCACAGCGCCCTCGGCGGCCAGAGTCACCGCCACGGCCCGGGCCTGCCAGCGTGCGCACAACGCGGAGGCCAGCCGACCGGCGGCGGCAACGGCATCCGACGTGCCGCCGGCCAGGCGCCGGGCCTCGCCCAGGTTGGGAGTGACGAGCCAGGTGCCCGGCACCGGTTCGGCGCCGCGCGGGTGTGGGTCCCAGACGAGCGGCACCGTCCGAGCGCGGCCTTCGACGGCGGCGCGGATCGCGGCGTTCTCGCTTGTTCCGCGGCCATAGTCGCTGACGAGCACCGCGTCGGCGGTGTCGATCAGCGCGAGCGCCGCCGAATCGACTTCGATTCCGTCGGCGCAGGCATCGCCGCGGTCCACGCGCGTGACCGTGACCCCGCGGCAGCGCAGACGGGTCTTCACCGAGGTAGCACTCGTCGTCGGCAAGCCGTGAAGGCGAATGCGTCCGTCGATCAGGGATCGCAGGCGGCGTCCGTCCTGGTCATCGGCGAGTGGGGTGAGCAGGTGCACCGTCACGTTCTCGTCAGTGACAAGCAACGCCGCCGACAAGGCCGCTCCGCCGGCGCGCTCGGCGTAGGCCTGCTGGTCGAGGATCGGCACCGGGCCGTCCGGGCTGAGTCGTTCGGCGCTGGTCTCGATGTCGATGTCGAGCAGCGCGTCGCCGACGACGACGATCGTCGCGGTCACGGCCGCGATCCCGCCGCCAGGGTGAGATCGGCTCGGCGCCCCAAGAACTCGTCCAATGCCTCGCAGACGAGGTGAAGCGCGACCAGGTGAATCTCTTGCACCGTCGCGGTGACCGTCGAGGGTACGGCCAGCACGTCGTCGGCGAGCTCGGCCAGCGGGTTGGGTCGCGCTCCCGTCATCGCCCACACCGTGACGCCACAGTCGCGAGCTGACCGAGCCGCGGCCAGCAGGTTGCTGCTGCTGCCCGAGGTCGACAGCAGCAGGCATATGTCACCAGCCCGTCCGTGCGCGCACACCTGGCGCGCGAACACCTCGTCCCGGCCGTAGTCATTGAGGATTGCGGTCAGCGCCGAGGTGTCGGTGTGCAGCGAGATCGAGGACAGCGGTCGACGGTCGTGGCAGTACCGGCCGACCAGCTCGGCCGACAGGTGCTGGGCCTGGGCGGCGCTTCCGCCGTTGCCGGCCACGAGCAAACGGGCGCCCGCCGGCAGTCGGCCGGCCAGCTCCCGGCCCCAGGCTTCGGCCCTCGCGCACGGTTCGGCGCAGCGGGACAGCGTCGCCATCAGAGCACTGACGTGGGCGTTCATCGGGCCACCGGCCGGTTGGTACGATGCGCGTGGATGGCGGCGACATAGGCTCGTTCGGCCCGGGCGGCGACCGAGGACCATTCGTAGTCCTCGGCCCGGTCGCGAGCGGCTTTGCCCATCCGGTCACGGAAGGCCGTGTCCTCGAGAAGTTCCGTGACGGCGGCGCTCGCGGCCGGCACGTCGCGCGGAGGCACGAGCAACCCGGTGTCGCCGTCGCGGACGGTGTCGAGCAGGCCGCCGACCGCGCTACCGATTACCGGTACTCCGCAGGCCATCGCCTCCAGGGGAACGATGCCGAACGGCTCGTACCAGGGCAGGCAGAGCACCGCGTCGGCCGAGCGGAGCAACGCCGGCAGCTCGGCCTGGGCGAGGCGACCGGTCAGGCGAACCCGGTCCTCCATCTTCAGCTCGCGGGCCAACGCCCGCAGTCGTCGCACCTCCGAGTCGGATTCGAACGCACCCGCTTCCGGACCACCGACGATCAGCAGCTCGGCCTGGGGATGGGCCGCGATCACCCGTATCGCGTCGTCGTGGCCCTTGCGAGCGACCAACCGACCGATGCTCAACAGCCGGGGACGGCAGCGCCGTGCGGCCCGCCCTTCCGGCGTGAAGTGCGTCAGGCTGACGCCGGAGGGAACGATGACGACCCGATCCGGTTCGGCTCCGAGCTCGACCAATTCCCGTCGTTCGTCGTCGCACGACGCGACTACCCGCTGGACACGGTCGATAACGGTGCGCTCCAGGCCGATCCGTTCGGGAGGGCTGGTATCGGCCGATCCCTGATAGCGCCTCTTGACCGAACCGAGGGCGTGAAAGGTTTGCACGACGGGTAGCGCCAGCGGCCCCGCCGCGGCGAGGGCGGCTAGGCCGCTCATCCAAAAGTGCGCGTGTACTACGGCCGGGCGCTCGTTGCGCAGGCATTCCTGCAATTGCTGTCCGAACTGCGGAATGTGCGGGAGCAGGTCGTCCTTTCCAATCGGTGCCGCCGGTCCGGCGCATACGTGTTCGACGGTCACACGCGATCGCATGGTCACCCGCGTCGGCAGGTGAGGGTCGTCACGACGGGTGTAAACGACGATGTGATGGCCTCGATCGGCCAGGGCGTTGGCCAGTTCCGCGACGTGCACGTTCTGACCGCCCGCGTCCACCCCGCCTACAACGGCCAACGGGCTGGCGTGCTCGGAGACGAGCGCGATTCTCATCCGGTCACCTCCTTGATCAGGTCGTCCCAGTCGTCGAGGAATCGGTCGATTCCGTAGCGGTGGAGGGCGTGCCGGCGAGCGAGTTGTCCGGCGGCGCGGGCGGCGTCGGCGTCGGCGAGAAAGTGTCGAACAGCGGCACGCAACACCTCGATGTCGCTCGACACGACGCCGCTTCCCGGAGCGACCGCGAGCGCGGTTGCGGTCGCCGCCAGCGTGACGACCGGCAGCCCGAGCAGCATTGCCTCGATCAAGGCCAGGCCGAGGGACGTCCAGCGATACAGGTGCAGGTATGCGCGGCGGCGCGCGAGTTCGTGATGAAGTCGCGCCTGCGGCAGGTCTCCGGCGTTCGTCGTTCCGCGGATCAGCTCGTCGCCCATCCCGAAGCGGTCGATGGGCAGACCGTCGAATCGGTCGAACAGATCGGCGCCGACCGTACGTCCGCGACGCCCGGGTTCGTTGATCACGGCAGCGGCGTGCGCGAGTTCCCCGGTATACAGCGGACCCGGGTCGAGCACGCCGTGCTCGATCACTCGTGAAGGCGCGCGCCCACTGTCCCAGTACAGCTGGTTGAAGTGAGTGACGTGTACGACCGAGATCTCGGTCTGGTCAGCCAAGGGGTGGCGGCTGTCAACCGGGTGCGGTTCCGGTGCGTTGTGTTCGAGGTACGCGGCGGCGACGTCACGGCCGGGTCGGCGGCCGGTCCATTGCTCGGTCAACTCGATTTCGTGCGGGCGTTGCAGGATCACCAGGTCGACGTCGTCCTGTCGCAGCTGAGCGGGCGTTCGTTCGGTCGCGGACCCCGGCCACGACCAGCTGGTGGCTCGACCTCGCCCGTCCGGTCCCCGGTCCGGGACGACCGGCAGGAGGTACTCATGCCGGCCCTGCACGAACGCCGTCGTCCAGCTGCCGTGCACATGCCAGATCAGGATCCTCATGAGACGACCCGACTGCGTTGCGGTGCGAGTTCGTCGACCGCGGCCACGACCTGGGCCGGTGTCACCGAACTCAGGCACGGATGCCCCGCGATCGGACAGGTACGTGATCTCGACCCGCGACAGGCAGCCTGTTGATCGCCCAGCACGATCGCCGCGGCGCCCAGCGGCGACCACCGTCGGGCGGGCACGACCGGTGCGAACAAGGAGACGACCGGCGTACCGACCGCGGCGGCGATGTGCGCCGGCCCGGTGTTACCCGCAATGACGACGTCGGCGACGCGTAACACCGCGGCCAACTCGGCGACACTGAATGCGCCGGCGGTGGCCACGACGAATTCCGGTCGGCACGCGCCGGCGGTCGCTCGGGCGACCACCACGCGCTCGGTTGCGGTGCCCGTGACGATCACTCGTCGGCCGGTCTCGGTCAGTCGGGCCACGACCTCGGTCCAAGCCTCGATCGGATAGGCCCGAGCGGGCGCGTCCGTACCCGGATGCACGACGACATACCCGGGATCGAAGGGCGAGGCGCAGTCGAGCGTGGCCAACCGGGGCCGGCGATCGTCGTCCGGGGGCAACGTGAAGCCGGCCGCCTCGGCGATCCACAGCATGCGTTGAGATTCGTGCTCGTCCGGCGGAGACGGCAGGCGAAGATCGACGAGGCGCCCGGGGAAATCCTCGCTCACCGCCGTGATGCGGGCGACGCCGGCCAGTCGCAGCACCAGCGCGGTCGGCAGCGCCGATTGGTGGAACGACGTAAGGATCAGGGCCTCGTCCACGTGCGCGGCTCGCACTCGAGCGACCAGCCGATCGATCTCTTCGCGCTCGATCGGTGGCGGATCAGCCATGATCCACGGGCAGGTCCAGGTGATCACGTCATCGACCCCGGGTAGCAGTCGCGCCACTGCCTCCCCCCGCGGGCCGGCGAGGAACGTGACGCGATCGGCATGAGCGGCAACGGCTCGGACGGCCGGGCCGCAGACCACGACGTCGCCCAAGCTGTCGAGACGAACGACGAGAACGCGCCGGCCGCTCATGAGTCGGCTCCGGTGGCGACGGCGAGCCGGGGAGAAGCAAAACTGGTCAGGATCTTTTCGACGGCGTGGTTCAGATCGGGCTCGACCCATGCCGCGCGCCGGACCTCGCGCCGTCGGGTCGCCGGCGTCGGTATCAGCGCAGCCGCCGCGGCGCCGGCATCGGCCGCCGCGGCGAGATCAGCGCCGATGTCGCCGATGACTACGCACGCGTCGATCCGGACACCGAGGGTGCGCGCGGCGCGGTGCAGCAGCGCCGGTCGGGGCTTGCGGCACGAGCAGCCCGCGCGAACGTCGTGCGGGCAGATCTCCCAGTCGTCGAACGGACCGAGCAAGTCCTCGACGCGTCGATTGACTGCGGTGACGTCCTCGATGCCGATCAGACCGCGGCCGATTCCCGACTGGTTGCTGACGACGGCGAGCTTCAGGCCGGCCTGCCGCAAACGTTCGAGCGCCGCCCGGGCCTCCGGCATCGGCTCGACCCGATCGGGGTCGCCGTTGTAGGGCACGTCGTGGATCAGCGTGCCGTCGCGATCGAGGAGTACCGCTCGTACGTCGGTTGACGATCGGGTGTCGATCTTCTGGTCGGCATGACGGTGGCACACCGTGCCGCGCAGCCAGTGCGCGACGGCAACCGGAGGGATGAGGGCACTGGTCACGGCCATGACAGCGATCTCTCGAAGGGTCCGTGGGCCGGCCGCGATTCGCGTGGCGGCGAAGCGCAGGCTGAGTGCTGTCCAGGCCAGGCCGCCGGTCACGGCGGTCCGACGATGTCGAGTCACCAGTCCGGTCGTGGCGATCATCGCGGCGAGCGCGGTCGTGATGTGCCACGGGCGGGCTCCGGCCGGCGCGGCCGCGCGTCGACGCCAATCACGGCCGTGCAGCACGCGCATCAACGCGTCGTCGGCGTTGCCCCGTTGCTGGCTAACACTGATCGACCACGGCGCCGGGCGCACCGGGTGTCGGGTCACCCGGCGGCCGCGCTCCAGTCGATAGCCGTGATCGAGCACTCGCAGGGCTAGGTCAGCGTCTTCTCGGAACGCTCGCGGGAACCGCTCGTCGAAACCGCCGACCTCGTCGAGCACCACTCGCCGATAGGCCATGTCGGCGGTGATCCAGGCGGCGTCGGCCAGCCCGGCCGTGTTTCGTTCCCAGTCGGTGGGACGACGAGTCGATGGGAGCGGCACCTCGATACGTGCCTGCACGCCCGCGACGTCCGCGGGCACGTCGAGGTCATCCGGCAGCGCTGACCACCACTGCGGCCCGACCTGCACATCGTCGTCGAGAAAGACGATCCAGTCACCGACCGATGACCGCCAGCCGACGTTGCGAGCCGCGGCCGGCCCGCGACCGCCCGACCGGACGACGCGAATCAGGCGCATCAGGTCGCCGTCGAGGTCCTGCAGGTGAAGCGGGCCACCGTCGCGCCGGTCGTCGACTAGAACGATTGCGTGCGGCCGAGATGCCTCGAGTGGTGCGAGGGACGCGAGTAGGTGACCCAGCGACGGCCGACCGATCGTCGGGACGACGAGGCTGAACGGTGTCATAGCGACCGTCCGTCGAGCTCGGGGCGACGCGCCACGAACGGGCCGATGGCCAAGAGATCGATCGGCGTGGATCCGAAACACTCCAACGCATCCTTGATGTCGTCCACCATCGGCCGGCCGGCCGTGTTGAGGCTCGTGTTCACCACGACCGGCAGTCCGGTGGCGTGCTCGAAGCACTGCAGCATGCGGGCCAGCAATGGATCGTCGGCGGAATCGACGGTCTGGATCCGGGCGGTGCCGTCCACGTGCACGACGGCGGGGATGCGCGGACGCCATTGTTCGGCGACATCGTGCACGAACAGCATGTAAGGGGAGGGCAGGGGACCGCGAGAAAAGATCTCGGCGGCTCGCTCGACCCGCACCATCGGCGCCACCGGGCGGAACTGCTCCCGGCCTTTGACGTCGTTCAATCGAATGAGATTCTCCGGCCGCCCCGGATGGGCGAGCAGCGAACGTCGGCCCAGGGCGCGCGGCCCGTACTCCGCTCGGCCCTGCACCCAGGCCACGATGCCGTCCCGCGCGAGTGTCTGGGCGACGACGGCCGCGACATCCCTCGGTCGCTCATAAGCAACTCGGGCTGTGCGAAGCATGTGCTCGATCTGGTCATCAGTGAATCCCCGTCCGAGCGACGCGTCGGGCATCGGCTCGGTGCGCTCACCGTTCGCGGCGCTCAGCGTCAACGCGGCGCCGAGGGCCGTACCGGCATCGCCCGCGGCCGGTTGCACCCACACCTGTTCGAAGCCGGCCTCGGCGTGGAGCCGAGTGTTGGCGACGCAATTGAGCGCCACTCCGCCGGCCAGCGCGAGTCGAGATTCGCCGGTCCGGTCCTTC
>JAFAWL010000070.1 GCA_019241805.1 Actinomycetota bacterium | reverse complement strand
GGTATAGGCATCGACCGTCGCCTTGACCGAGTTCCGGATGTAGTTGATCTGGTCGTTCGGCTGGCTGGCGGTGCGGCCGGTGGTGGACAGCGAATCCGACGTCAGTGTCGAGAGCGACTGCTTCTCCGAGTACGGGTAGTTCGACATCGTCGTATACGCGTCGATCATCCAGACGATGTCGCCGCTGGCCTGGTCGATGATCGGGTACGGGTCTCCGTCGACGGTCAGGAACGGCGCCACCTTGTTGATGATCTGCCGCGGATCCCGATTGAAGATAATCTTTGCACCCTTGGCGCCAACGGCGCTGTTGAGCAGGAAGTTGGTCTGCTTGTAGTCGACCGCGAACGCCAGCCGGGTGAAGAAGTTGCCTAATGAGACGCCCCCCGGGCCGTTGTAGGTGACCTTGGCGGCGTCGCTGCCGTTGAATTCCTGGGGCTGCCCACTGGCGCCGACAATCGAGTAACTCGGCAGCAGCTCGCCGTAGTAAGCCGCGGTATTGGTCAGATGCAGGGGCCCGGTGGGCGGGAGACTGCCCTCAGTGTATTGCTTGGTCGTGGTGACGTCGGTATTCGCCTGCGCCGCCACGAATCCGTCGCCGTGGGTGTAGACGGTGTGCTTATTGATCCAGTTCGTCTGGTCACCGGTCAGATTCGATTCATCGAGCTCGCGAACGCCGACGATGTAGTCACGCGTCACACCGTCGATCGTGTACCGGTCGACGTCAAGCTTCTGCGGGAAGCCGTAGACGTTCCGGATCTGCTGCTGTTGGGTGAAGGTCGGCGAAAGCCGGTTCGGGTCGAGGATTCGAATGTTCGAGACCGTCGGATCGGTTTGCACGAGCGCACTGGTCTCCGGACTGGCAGTGACGTTGTAGTCCTCGTAGGACACGACGTTGCTGCCGATGGCATACGCCGCCCGGGTCGCGGCGATGTTGCGCGAGATGTAGGGCTTCTCCTTCGAGCTCGCGTTCGGCTTCACCGTGATCTGTTGGACGATCGCCTGGTAGATGCCGTTGATGATGATGCTGAGCACAAGAATCAGCACGAATCCGATCGCGGGCAGCTGCGCGCTCTTGAGCCAGATGCTGGCCAGCACCAACGCGGCAATGATCAGCGCGATCCAGAACAGAATCGTCTTTGCCGGCAACGACGCGTTGACGTCCGTATACGAGGCGCCGGTTACCTTGCCCCGATCGGAGTACACCAGGCCGTACCGATCGAGCCAGTAGGCGATCGCCTTGAGGACGATGAAGATGAAGATCAGGACGGTGAGGTGGCGACGAGCGGCGACCGTGACCTTCGGACCCGGCGTCTGCAGCCGGATGGCACCGAACAGGTAATGCACAACGAGCGACGCGATGATCGAGAAGATCACCATCGCGAAGAGGAATCCCAGTATGTTGCGATAGACGGGGTAGTCCCAAGCAAAGAACGAGATGTCCTTGTGGAACTGCGGATCCTGGACCCCGAATGAGCCGCCGTTGAACCACAGCAGCCACGTACGCCAATCGCCCTCGGCCGAGAGGCCCATGCCAAGGCCGAACAGCGCCATGATGATGCCGACGATCCAGCGCTTGCGTGGTTCGAGAACGACGCGGTAGCGCTCGAGATTCTGCTGTTCCTGCGAAACAGGCCGAAACGGCGGCCGCACGAGGTAGGCGACGATGATGTTCGCCCCCACTCCCGCAGCCATCAATACGCCGAAGGTGAGGAAGAGCAGGAACTTGGTCAGGATGATCGAGCTGTAAACCCCGCGGTAGCCGACCGAGCCGAACCAGAGCCAGTTGATGTAGACGCCGACCAGCGAGGACAGCACGATCAGCAAGACGACGATGATCGCGATCGTCAGCAGGATGATCTTGGCGCGACGCGACAGGATCAGGCTCGGAATCGGCGGCCGCATGGCCACGGGCTACTCCTCAACGTCGGCTGCCAACTGTGCACTTGCTGTGCCGAAGGAGCGATCGCCACTTCCGCCGCAGCATTCAACGTACCTAGGCCGATCCCGGTTCCGACCCTGTAACGATCACGATCACGGAACGACATGCGGCCGAGCTGACTCAGCAGTGCGGCACGGCGGAACCCGCGTGGATCGCCTGCAGGTCCCGCACCGCTTCATGCAGCGTCGTGACCTCCACAACGTCCAGACCCTTGGGGACATTGCCGCGCACATCACCGCAATTTCCTGACGGAGCCAGGAATACGGTGGCTCCGGCCCGTCGGGCGGCGATCATCTTCAGCTGAATGCCGCCGATCGCCCCGACATTGCCGGAGGCGTCGATCGTGCCGGTTCCGGCAATGAATCTGCCGTAGGTCAGATCCGTATCGCCGACCTTGTCCATGATTCCGAGCGCGAACATCATCCCAGCCGACGGACCGCCAATCTGGTCGGCCAAGCCGAGGTCGACCTGGAAGGGAGCCACGCAGCCACCCGCGACGGTCACGCCCATGCGGGCACCCTTGGACCCTTTCGGGGCGGCGACCAGCGGGACCGACACCGTCATCGGGCTTCCGTCGCGTTTGATGTCCACCGTCGCGTTCGTCTCGGGCGTGGCCGCTTCGAGCACCTTCGACAGCTTGTCGATCGAGCCGACGTCAGTGCCGTTCACAGTCACGATCTGGTCGCCGGCCTGGAGCACGCCTTTGGCCTTGGAGTCGGTCGACACGCTCACGATCGAGACGCCCTGGGGATAGCCCAATTCGCAGAACGCCGCTGCCTGCGCGTTGTCCTGGGAGCCGACGAAATCCGCGTGGTCCTGCTGGTCGACCTGCTGCTGCGATTGCCCGGGCGGGTAGATGGAGTCGTGCGGCACGACGACCCGGTCGTGCTGCAGCCATCCCCATAACGCCTCGAGCATGTTGACGTCACCCGTACTGACGTCCACCGTCGTCAAATTCAAATGGCCAGTCGTCGTCTTGGGCGTGGTGCCCTTGATGAGGATCACGTCATCCTTCT
>JAFAWL010000002.1 GCA_019241805.1 Actinomycetota bacterium | reverse complement strand
GGTTGGCCGACTGGCCGACGAGGCTCGCAACCTCGTTCGAACGCGTCTGGGCGAGCTGCAGATACTGCTTGCCCTTGGCGGTGTCGCCGCTCTGCAACGACAACTGAAAGCTCTCACTGGCCCGTTTCAGACCGTAGAGCGTGTCGCCGGGCAACGCATTGGTCGAAATCCACACCGAGCCACCGAGCAGTAACGTGAGCACGACCACGGCGGTGCCGACGACCGCGAGCGGCCGGCCCAGATGGAGGCGGCCGGGACGCACTCGGGCGCCATGCCGTCGACCTAGCAGCGGGTTTCGTCCGGGCGCGGCGTCGGTGCGCGACGAGGTCGGTTCGGCCGCCCCCTCGTCGATCAGCCGGGGGGCGACCGCCACCAGCTGGCGGCGCAGTTCTGTCTTGAACGCGGGGTCGGGTCGGCTGCCCGCATCCGGCTCGCTTGACTCGCGCAGACCGTCGATGACGCTGCGTATCCGGGGGTCGCTCGACACCTCCGGGTCGCGGGGTCGGGAGAACGGCGATCGACGATGGGCCATCGGCATGCCGGTCAGCTCCTCTCGACCAGGTGGAGGTCGCTGGCCGCCCGGCCGCGAACCACGTCGAACAGCGACCCGCGGCACGTGCTGCTCCGGCGGGAAACGACGTGTTGCCTGCTCAACGACCCACCGCAGCGCCGGTTACTCATAGCAACGTGTCTCCGACGATCGCTGCCAGCTTCTTCACGGCCCGGTGTTGCAGAGCCTTGATCGATCCGTCGTTCTTGCCCATCGCCGCGGCCGTCTCGCTTACGGAAAGGCCACGGATGAAGCGCAACGTGATGCATTCGCGTTGCTCGTCGTTGAGTTGCCGCACCGCGGCCATGAGGTGCGCCGTGGTGTCGGCGTCGACGACCGCCGTCTCCGGGCCGGGTGTGCTCTGGTCACCCTCGAGCGTCTCGCCGGTACTGGTCTCCCGACGGTGGCGGGCGGACTTCGTGTGATCGAAGACGATGTTTCGGGCGATGGTCACGAACCAGGCCCCGATGTCGCGGCCCTGATAGCTGATCGTCTTGATGCGCCGTAGCGCGCGGAGAAACGTCTCGCTGGTGAAGTCCTCGGCCAATGCCCGGTCGTTCACCCGATAGAAGATGAACTTGTAGACGGTGTCGACGTAGCGGTCGTAAAGCTGCCCGAATGCCTCGGCGTCGCCGCCCTGGGCAGCGTTGACCAGCTCCCAGACCTCGCGATGGGACGGATCGTCCGGATCGGCGGGTCCACCCGAGTCACCGGCCCCGTCGGTCTCGTCGGTCTCGTCTGTCTCGTCGGTCTCTCGGCTCTCTACGGCCTCGCCGCGCTCGGCAGGAACGCTCGCGTCCGGCCGCAGCCGAGCGTCGGAGGACCGCTGCCACATCGGGCTACGCGGGGTGGCCAGACAGGGCCCGGCGGCCAGCGCCGGGTAGGCGGGCCGTAGCCCTGCGCGAAGCAGCTGGAACAGGTCAGCCAGATCGGCGCGGGCGGGTCCCGTGGACAGCGGGGCCCTCTCGTCCATCGTGTCGACCTCTCGCCGGGGCCCCCGCCGCTACTCACGGTATGACCGTTGTTACCGGCAGGTGAGGACCCAGATCACACCGTGATCCAAAAGTTACCCATCGGACAGGGGGTGCCATGCATCCGCCTACGCTGGCGGCGTGGCGACTCCCGGTCGGATCGACGAGCTGCTCGACGCCGCGCCGCCTGCCGCGGTAGCAATCGTCGACGGTGATCGTCGGGTCGACTACGCGACTCTTCGGGCGGCGGTCGTATCCGCCGCCCGCTACCTACTCACGACCCGCCTGGTCACGACCGGTCTGGCCGAACGATCATTGGCGCCGGGCGACCGGGGGGCCTGATGCTGCCGACCGGCCTGAACTTCGTCGTGGCCTACGTCGCCCTGGCCCGGGCGGGGCTGGTCGCCGTACCGATCAATCCGGTCTACTCGCCCGACGAGATGGGCTACATCGTCAGCGACGCGGGCGTCTCGGCGCTGATCGCGTCGGCGCGCGTGGCCCGGTTGGACGTTCCGGTGATCGATCCTTCCCTCCGGGCCGCCACCGCGCATGCCGACGAACCGGCCGGGACAGCGACCGAACGGCCGGATCATGAAATGGCGGTTGTTCGATGCCGGTGCCTGACCATCGAGTGACGTTGGTGACCCGCGTGGGCTGCCATCTCTGCGAGGAAGCGGAGCGCCAGCTGCGGGCGCTGGCCCGCGAGCTCGGCTTCGGCTACGAGGAACTCGACGTCGACGGCGACGACGCCCTGCGCCTGCAGTACGGAGAGCAGGTGCCGGTCATCCTCATCGACGGCCGCGAGCACGGTTACTGGCGGGTCGAGCCGGCCCGGCTGCGAGTGGCGCTCGATCGCTGAGGGGGCGCGCCGCACCGCTGCGCGGATGCCGGGGGGCGCGCATTAGCACAGCCCGAGACGATTTGGGAAACGCTTCACAAGCGGCGTAGCGTCGCTGGCGCTCACGCCCTTTACCACACCGGCCCGGCCGCCTAACAGGCGGCGGCGTGGCGCCGGTACGCCCGAGGAGCAGATGTCCGTCAACGGTGGTCCGACCGGTGGATCCGGCGCGTCGGACGGCGCCCACGCCGCGGCCAACCGTTACGTGCCCGAAGCGACCGTGGCCCGGTTGGCAACCTACTTCCGCGTCCTGGGGTCCTTCGGAGAGAACGGAACCACGACGGTCTCCTCTGACGAGCTGGCGACCGCGGCCGGCGTCAACTCGGCGATGTTGCGTAAGGACCTGTCTTTCCTCGGCTCCTACGGGATCCGTGGAGTCGGGTACGACGTCGACACGCTGACCGGCCAGATCGCGCGAGCCCTCGGGCTGACGGTCCACCGCTCGGTCGTCCTGGTCGGCGTCGGCAACCTGGGCCAGGCGCTGGCCGGGTACGCCGGTTTCGGCTCCCGGGGCTTCCACATCGCGGCGCTGCTGGATGCCGATCCGGCGCGCGTCGGTACGTGTATCCGTGGACTGGTGGTGCGCGACATCGCCGCCCTCGCCGACGTCGTGCACGAGGAGGGCATCACCATCGCCGTGCTGGCCACGCCGGCGGCGGTGGCCCAGGACGTCTGCGATCAGCTCGTCGCCGCCGGGATCACCAGCATCCTGAACTTCGCCCCGGTCGTGCTCTCGGTGCCGCCGCACGTGGACGTGCGCAAGGTGGACTTGGCTGCGGAGCTGCAGATCCTCTCCTTCCACGAGAGCCGCAAACACGCGATGCCCCGGCCGGTGGCGCGATGAGCCTGTTGGTCGTGGGGTTGAGCCACCGCACGGCACCCATCTGGGCGCTGGAGCAGGTCAGTGTGCCCGAGGCGGAGCTGGCCAAGGTCGCCGACGAGTTGTGCCGGTCGGAATCGATCAGCGAGGTCATCGTCGTCTCGACCTGCAACCGGGTGGAGATCTACGCCGACGTCGCCCGGTTCCACCCCGCCGTCGCCGACATCACCGGCGTCCTGTCGCGCCGCTCGGGCCTCGCCGTCTCCGTGCTCGGCGAGTACCTGTACGTGAATTTCGCCGAGGCCGCGGCCGAGCACGTGCTCTCGGTGGCGGCCGGACTGGACTCGATGGTGGTCGGGGAGTCCCAGATCCTGGGCCAGGTCCGGACCGCCTACACGCTGAGCACGCAGACGGGCTCGGTCGGCAGTGTCCTGCACGAGCTGGCCCAGACGGCGCTACGCGTCGGCAAGCGCGTGCACACCGACACCGGCATCGACCGGGCCGGTGCCTCGATCGTGTCCGTCGCGCTCGATCACGCCGATCGGGTGCTCGCGCGCTCGAGCGGGCCCGATGCCCGGCGCGCGGTAATCGTCGGGGCCGGATCGATGGGGGCGCTCGCCGGCGCCCAGCTGCGGCGTCGCGGCGTGGCCGACATCGTGGTCGTTAACCGGTCGCCCGAACGTGGTCAGCGTCTTGCAGTAACGCTGCAGGGCCGCTTTGCAGCAATGGACCACCTGGCCGATGAGATCGCGGAAGCCGACCTCGTGATCAGCTCGACTGGTGCCACGGGGGTGGTCGTCGAGGCCGAGGCGGTCCGGCCGCGCTCGGGCCGCCCGCTCGTCATCCTGGACATCGCCGTGCCGCACGACGTCGATCCCTCGGTCGGCGCGCTGGCCGACGTCACCTACGTCGATCTCGAATTGCTCCGGGCCGAGGGAGCCGTGGTCAGCGACGCGGAAATCGAAGCCGCGACCCGGATCGTCGCCGAGGAGGTCGCCGACTACCTCGCCGCCCAGCAACGGCTCGCGGTCGCGCCGACCGTGACCGCGTTGCGGGCCCGCGCCAACCAGGTCATCGACGCCGAGTTGGCCCGCCTCGACGCGCGTCTGCCTGGGCTCGAGGCCGCCGTGCGGACCGAGGTGGCCGGCGCGGTTCGCCGCGCGGTCGAGAAAGTGCTCCACGCGCCGACGGTCCGGGTCAAGGAGCTCGCGGCTCGCCCCGGCGGCGATTCATACGCACAGGCGCTGCAGGAGCTTTTCGACCTCGACCCGGCGGCCGCCGAATCGGTGGCAATGCCGCGATCGGCGCGCGAGGGCACGTCATGACCTCCACGCACACGTTGCGCGTCGGCACCCGGGTCAGCGCCCTGGCGCGAGCTCAAACCGGCCACGTCATCGAGGCACTCGGTGTTGCGACCGAGATCGTGCCGGTGGTGACGCTCGGCGATCGTTCGGCCGCCGCCGTCGACCAGCTCGGCGGCACCGGGGTGTTCACCAGCGCGCTGCGTGATGCCCTGCTCGCGGGCGAGATCGACGTCGCGGTGCACTCCTACAAGGATCTGCCGACCGCACCGGCGCAGGGCATCGTGCTGGCCGCGGTGCCCCGGCGCGAGGACCCCCGGGATGCGCTCGTCGCCCGGGACGGTCTGAGCCTCGGCGAGCTGCCGCCCGGCGCTCGCGTCGGTACCGGCTCACCCCGCCGCGCGGCGCAGCTGCGGGCGCTCGGGTTGGGCCTGGAGGTCGTGCCCGTCCGTGGCAACGTCGACACCCGGTTGGGCAAGGTCGGCGCGGGAGAACTCGACGCGGTGGTGTTGGCGTTGGCCGGCTTGCGCCGGCTGGGGCGGGCGAACCAGGCCACCGAGATCCTGGATCCGATTCAGGTGCTGCCGGCACCGGCACAGGGCGCGCTCGCCATCGAATGCCGGGCCGGCGACGAGGCGGCGCTGGCCGCCGTGTCCGGGCTTGATGACGCCGGCTCGCGCGCGACCGTGGCCGCCGAACGGTCGTTGCTCGCCGCGCTCGAGGCCGGCTGCTCCGCTCCGGTCGGTGCCCAGGCCGAACTGGTCGAGGGCGACGACGGGGAACTGGACGTGTTCCTACGAGGCTCGGTCACCGCGATAGACGGCAGCGACGCCGTTCGACTCTCAGGCACCGGTCCTGTTCACGACGCCGAGGGCGTCGGCCGGCGGTTGGCCGCCGAGCTGATCGCCGCCGGTGCAACCACCATGATGGGGGGCTCGATATGACCCGGGCACGCAAGCAGGTCGGCCGAATCACGTTCGTCGGAGCAGGTCCGGGCGACCCGGAACTGCTCGTGCTGGCCGCGCGCGAGGCGCTGCGTTCGGCCCAGAGCGTGTACGCCGACTCCGGGATCCCCAGCTCGATAATCGCGTTGGCCACGGACGCGCAGGTCCAGGTGAGCGATGCCTTCGGTGCCGACGTGGCCAAGCTGCTGCTCGCCGATGCCCGCGCCGGCCTTCGGGTTGTGCGCGCCGTCACGGGTGACGTACTGGAAAGCG
>JAFAWL010000452.1 GCA_019241805.1 Actinomycetota bacterium | reverse complement strand
ACCCGATTCAGCGACGACGCGTGAATCACTCGGCTGCGGGCTGTTCGATCAACTGGGACAGATAGAGCGACTCGCCGAGGCTTTCGATCAGATGCAGCTGCGTTTCCAAGTAGTCGATGTGATGTTCCTCGTCGACCAGGATCGCCTCGAACAGCTTGGCACTGGTGACGTCGGAAACCGAGCGCATGTATTCGATGCCCTCGCGCAGCCGGTTGACGGCATCGACCTCGATCGCCAGGTCGGACTCGAACATCTGCTTGATGGTCTGACCGATCCGTAGCGGCGAGATGCGCTGATAGTTAGGCAAACCCTCCAGGAACAGGATTCGATCAGTCAACAGCTCCGCGTGCCGCATCTCGTCCATCGACTCCGAACGGGTATACCGCGCGAGCTTCAGCCAACCGAAATTCTCCTGCATCTTTGCGTGCAAGAAGTACTGATTGATAGCGGTCAACTCAGCGGTCAACTGGCCGTTGAGGAATTCGATCACTCGTTCGTCGCCACGCATGCGCGTCATCTTATGAGAGCGTCGCACGGGCTCGCGGCGAGACGGTTCAGGCCGATCGCAGACCGGCGAGGGCACACAAACTCCGGCCCTCGTCAAGAAGATCACTCAACCGGTCCAAGCAGGATCCGCAACCGGTGCCGGCGCCGGTGATCTCGCCCAGGTCGCCGACATCGCGCACTCCGTCGGCCGCGGCGAGCGCGACCCTGTCCTCGGTCACCGCGTGGCAGATGCAGGCGAACAACACGGTTCCTTCGACTCGGCGACCCCTAGGAAGGCTAGCCTAACCGAACTCGCGGCGAAATCGGTGCTCGGTCACACACAGCGCTCTCGGGGGCGAGGCGATTCGTTCGGGCTCCAAAAGGCCCTTCACTCACCGAGCGCACGGCGCCGCCTTCCCCTAGCGTGGCCCGGGCAAGCTCGGTCGAGGAGGGTACGTGGCACTGCAGTCGTCTGTGGTCGACGAGGAGTACCTCCCCGAGTTCGGCACCGTCGTCATCCGTGATGCTCGCGGTGTCGAGCCGACCTCGGCCACTCCTGACTTCCCAGAAACGCTGAGCGAACACTTCTCCCACGCGCCGGTCTGCGGTTCGTTCGTGAGAACCGGGGCGGGCTGGCTCCACGCGGCGACGAGCGACATCCGTCAGCGTGTGTCCGTTGAGGTGCACGACGAGGCTCCTGAGCCAATCTGGGACCGGGAGTACACGGAGGTTGCCGAGGCGCCCTTCCTCACCCGCTCGGGTGTCGTGCATGTCGACTGTAAGACCGGACGCGACGACGGGCCGATCGCCCACCTCGGGTCGATCAGGTCGCACCGCGTGCGGATCGGCCGGGCCGACACCGCGGACGGCCGGTGTTGGCTCGTCCAATTCTGGCCGGCGGAGCTGGCCCTGCCGCGCCGGATCCTTCGTACGGAGCCGATCTTTCCGACCTACCTGGCGGCAACCGACCCGAATCGATACCTCCCCCTGGCCGCGGCCCTTGTGGCGATCGCGGTCTGGTCGCACGGCCGCACCCAGACGTTCGAGGACATCGCCGAGCGCTGTCAGATCGACTATGAGGTGCTCGACGCGGGACTGGAGTATGCGAGTAGCGGAGTCGATCCGCTTCTCGTCGTCGAACGGGTTGCCGAAGGCCAGCTGCGCCTGATTCCTCGCCCCTCGGCGTCCACGCGAGCCCAGCACGAGCGACGCCGCCGTTTCCGGGCCCGGCGAGCGGACGCGGCCCTGCGACGGGCCGCCCAGAGTCCCGCGGTCGCCGCGGCCGAATCGGCCGCTCGCCATCCGAGCAACGCCGCCGCGGCCGACGTGGCGCGCCTAGCCCACGAAGCCATCGACGAGGAGGCAGCCGACTGACAGCAGCGCGCCTTATTTGCCGACGTTCAACGCGACGGCTGCGCGGATGAGCGCGGTCAGCGCCGGCGCGTCGAGGTCGTCACCCTCTTTTATGTCTATCGCCCGCCGCACCTTGCCGTCGAGACTGGAGTTGAACAGACCGGCCGGGTCGTCGAGCGAGGCGCCCTTGAAAAAGGTGAGCTTCACGACCTTCTGATAACTCTCCCCGGTACACACGCCGCCGTTGTGGCTCCACACCGGGGTTCCTGGGCTAGTGGCCTTGGCCCATTTCCATTCCTCGACGATTTCGGGATCGGCGTCGTGGATGAGCTTGCGCACTTCTTTAAGCGTCCGGCCGCGCCAGTCGTCCAACTCGGCGATCCGCTCGTCGATCCGCTTCGAAGCGTCGCTCGCGCCAGCCGCCACCATGACCTCCTCGCGTCGGCGATATCGCTCGACCGTAACCCACCGGCCCCGACCCGATCGCGGCGATTAGGACGCGATCTCCCAGACGTGCCCGTCCGGGTCGGCGAACGATGCGGTACGCGGACCCCAGGGCCGGGTCATCGGTCCGTTGATCAAGAGGATGCCGACCCGCCCGAGTCGCTGGCAGTAGGCGTCGGTGTCGGTCACCGCAACGGTGAAGACCGCGCGCGCCTGCGTGGCAGCCGCACCGACCGCCCACGGGGCCACGAGCTCGTCCGCCGCGGACCGGCTCAGCAAGTTGACCAAGGTCGGCCCGAAGCCGAACACGACGGAGTCGTCGTCCTCATTGACGACCTCAGCGTCGAACGCCACCGAGTAGGAAGCACGTAACCGCTCGAGATCGTCAACGAAGAGGGTGATGGCGAACAGCCGGGGAGCTTCGTCGACAGTGGTCGTATCGGACATGAACCGAGCATTGCACGGCTCACGGACACATCGATATCAGTCCGTCGGCGCGGACTGGTCGCTGTCCAGCCCGAGCGCGTAGTGACGCCGGCGCTCCAGAAACTGAGACACCTGCTCGCGGGTCGCGCCGCTTTCGCCAACGCCGTCGGCGATTAAGGCCAGCAGCCCGCCGATGATCATGGATGCATCGGCCGGACCATAACCGGACAGCAGGGCGTCGAAGTCGGTTACCGCCCGCCGGGCGTCGCCGTGACCGGAGCGCAGCGCCGTCTCGACGAGGCCGACGGCCACCAACATGGTCTCGGACGGCGTCAACGTCACGCCGATCAAGATAGATCACGATCGCGTGGTGAGCGCCCGCAGCGTGATGGCTACGGCTCGATCGCCAGCCGGATCCCGAAGCCGATCAAGACCAGGCCGGTGCCTCGATCGAGACGCCGGCGGATCCGCACGCTGGTCATCCAGCGGGTCACCGGACCGGAGACGAGCAACAGCATTGCGAAATAGATCGCGGTGAGGACGATGAACACGACTCCGAGCAGCAAGCTCGTCCAGCCGACCGAATAACCATGCGGCACGAACCCCGGCAAGAAGGTCACGAAGAAGACGCCGACCTTCGGATTGAGCAGATCGGTCGCGAGGCCGGCCACGTAGCCCGTACCGAGCAGGCCGCGGCGCGGCGTCGCCGCTGCCTCCATCGCGCTCGGGCTGAAGCGGGTGCGCAGCGACTGGACACCGATCCAGACGAGATACACGGCCCCGGCGATACGCAGCGCGGTGTACGCGTCGTGGCTCGCGCGCAAGACCGCGCTGAGTCCGAGCGCGGCGGCGACCACCCAGACGGTCAACCCCGACAGGACCCCGAGGACGGTCCAGGCCGCTCGTGAGCGTCCGCCGCGCAGCAGATTGCGGACGACCACGAGCGTGTCGGGACCCGGCAGCAGCACGATCAAGGTCGCGGCCAGGGCGAAGGTGGCGAAGGCGACGACCATGACCGAGATTCTAAAGGCCGCCCGAGCGCGACGTCGGCCCGATTTCCACGGGCCCTTCAGGGCCGTCGCCCTCAGGCGAACAGAGCCTTGCCGAACCAGTCACCCGGACCGGACAGGCCGGGCGGAACGGCGAACAACGCGCTACCGACGTGCTTGATGTATTCGTTGAGCGCGTCATTCCCGCCCAACCGGGTCTGGATCGGGATGAACTGGCGGCGCGGATCCTTCTGGTATGCGATGAAGAACAGCCCGGCATCCAGCTGCCCGGTCGTGGGGTCGTTTCCGTCGGTGTACGAGTAGCCGCGACGGAGAATCTTCTGGCCGTTGTTGTTGCCCGGTGCGGCCAGCCGGATGTGCGCGTCGGCCGGGATCACCGGCTGTCCGTTCGCGCTGGCATCCAGGTCGACGCGATCGAACTCGTTACGGCCGGACAGCGGAGCGCCGGTGTCTTTGAAGCGCCCGAACACGCGCTGCTGGTCGGCGATGTAGTCGGCGTCCCAGGTCTCGATGAGCATCCGTATGCGGCGGGTGACGAGGTAGCTGCCGTCCTTCATCCATGGCTGATCGGTTTCTTCGCCGACCCAGACGAAGTCGTTCATCACGGCCGTGTCCTCGGCCTTGATGTTGTTCGTCCCGTCCTTGAAGCCCATCAGGTTTCGAGGGGTCGCCTGCGTCGTAGACGTGCTCGACGTGCGCCCGAAGCCGAGCTGCGACCACCGCATGACCGCGGTGCCGCGGGCGATGCGAGCGAAGTTCCGAATGACGTGGAAGGCGACCTGCGGGTCGTCGGAGCACGCCTGCACCCCGACATCACCACCGCTGCGGCTCGGATCGAGCGCGTCTCCGGGCAGTGTCGGAATCGGCGCCAACGCCCCCGGCCGCTTCGCGGCCAGCCCGAAGCGATCGTCGAACAGGCTCGGCCCGAACCCCACCGTGATGGTCAGGTTGCCCGGCGCCAGGCCGAGCGCCTCACCAGTGTCGACCGGTGGCGCCTGGGGAGCCGTCTCGGTCGGCCCGATCAACTGACCGGTGCTCATTCGAGCCGCGGCGGCCGCCCAGCTGCCCAACATCGCCTGCAGCGCACGCAGGTCGCGCGCGGTGACGTCGAACGCGGCGAACGCGAGACGGTCCTGGGCCGGAGTCGCGATGCCGGCCTGGTGTACGCCATAGAACGCAACCTCAGACGGAGCGACCTTCGCCGCGGCCGGGGACGGGGTCGACTCGGTGGCCTTGGCGATGCCGAAACCCGCCCCACCCGCGGCAACGACCCCCGCCGCCCCCAGAGCGGCGCCGAGGAAACCGCGCCGGGTCGGTGAGCTATCGCTCGGGCGAGGTGCGGGCGCGTCCGTCACGAAGTGACGACCTTGCTGGCCACCGTCGACAGCGGCTCGTCCACCGCCTGCACCAACTGGCTCAGGGCGGTCTTGTCGGCATCGGTCAACGTCGAATACAGCACGAAGCCGGAGGCGTCACTGTTGCTGCGGTACTTGTCGAGCGCGGCGTCCAGCGCATTGAACGCCGAGGTGATGGTGGCGGTCAGCGTCGGGTCGATCTTTTCCAACGCGGGTTCGAGGCAGGCGAAGGCTTGCTCGGATCCTTCGACGTTGGCCGAGAAGTCGAGTAGGTCGATGTGCGAGTACCGCTCCTCCTCGCCGGTGATCTTCGTCTTCGAGACCTCGTCGAGCAGGTCGACGGCGCCGTTGGCGAGCTCGGCCGGCTGGTAGGCCAGACCGGCGGTGAGCGTCTGCAACTTCGCCACGTTGGCCAGCAGCCCGTCACCGTAGCCGGCCAGACCGGAAAGGCTGTTGTCCTGGAACAAGCCCTTCTCGATGCGATGGAAGCCCGTCCACTGGTTGGCTGGGACGTCGTCTTGGCGGGCGTCGATGTCGGAGTCGAGGTTGTCCGACCCGTTCGTGAACGACTCGGCCACCGGTTCGATGCGCTCGTAGTACTTTCGCGCCTGCTTGTAGGCATTCTGGGCGGCGGTCAGATCCGTTGTCTTGAGCGCGGTGTCCAGCGGCTTGACCGCGGCGATCAATTCAGACACCTGCGAGTTGACGTAGTCGGCGTACTGCTTCGTCCCTTGGGCCAGTAGCTGCGACGTGTCGCTGCTGGCCGACGCCGTGGCGGCAGTGCCGATGATCTTCAAGGTGGTCTTCTCGGTGGTCGCTCCGGGGCAATAGAGCGTGTACTCACCCGGCGGGAGGCTGAGCGCGAATGAGCCGGAGAAGCCGGCCGGCAGGTTCTCCTTCTCGCCGACGATCCGTTCGCCGGACAGCAACTCGATCTCGTTCACCGCGGTGGCGTCGGTGTTCTTGACCGAGAAGGTGAGCGGTCCGGCGTCGTAGCTGCTCTGGGCCGGTTTGCACCCGTCGGAGGTGATGGCGACCTCGACCGTGCGCGTGTTGGACGTGGCCGAGGCGCTCCTGGACGGAGAAGCCGAACTCTTCTTGCTGCTGCCGCAGGCGGACAGCGTGGTCACGACGGCAGCGCCGAGGGCGGCGACCGCGACAGCGCGGCGCACGAACGTCGACATGACAGCTCCTCTTGACGGCTTCCGACTAGTTAGGACAGGCTAACCTGACCTCACACGGGCTGCCGCAACTGAGTGACCGCCGGCACAGGCTGCGTCGTCGCCGTAGACTCCTTGCCGACCGGAGCGGACGGCCGGCGCCGCCCACCGAACAGCGCCACCGTCGAGATCACACCGCACAGGCCGGCGATCAGCAGCACGCTGACGCCCCAGGCCCGCAGACCGGCGCGGTCGTCGGCCGCACCGGCATCGCGCTCGGCCGCGGCGACGGCGGCCTGTTGCTGGGCGTCGGTGAATCCGGCGCTCTTCGCCGTCGCATCGGCCAGTGGGGTCGCGCCGACCGACAGCGAGGCGATCGTCGTCACCTTGGTCATGACCTGCAGGTCGACGACGCGATAGGTGATCGGGTCGACGGTCACAGTCGTCGTGGTTGCCGTCGAGTTACGTACGGCGACGGTCACGCCCTGCTCCGCCTGCACACCCAACGGCAGGCGGCCACGGTTGCGCGCGGCCACCTGATCGAACGTAAGGGGCACGCCGTCCGCGCTGGACGTCGCTGTCTCGCGATAGAGGGTGTACGTGCGCCCGTCCAGAGCGACGGATCCCCCCCGAGCAACCCGGGTCTGACTAGGCCCGTTCTGCACCACGATCACCGAGGGATCGCCGTGATCGACAACGCGGACCGACTGACCGTCGACGACCGCGCGCGGGGCGATGCGCGGCGCGGCCGGGGCGAGCAGGAGCAGCAGCGTCCCGGCGAGCGCGGCGACGAGCGCACCGGCCGCGACCAGCCGACCGGTGACACGACGGTCCAAACCCCGTCCGGGCGGCCACGCCACGAACAGGCCCACCGGCACGACGTAGATCAGCCATCCGACGACCTCGATCAACACCGGCCGGGGCTGTACGCCGAGCATGCCGGTGAGCAGCGAGGCCTGCACCGAACCGGGCCGGATCAGACCGGAAAGGTTGACCGTGCGCTGCTGACCTACATCGAGCCACCCGGCTTCGTGCGCGGTGTGCAGGGCCGTGACGACCAGTCCGGCCGCGACGAGCACGAGCACGACACCGGTGAAGCGGAAGAACTTCGACAGGTTGATGCGTACACCGCCGCGGTAGATCCCGTAGCCGAGTGCGACGGAGAGCAGAATGCCGAGGACCGCTCCTGTGCCGGCCGAGGGACCGCCGGCCTCGTTGAACGCGGCCAGCAGGAACACCACCGTCTCGAAGCCTTCGCGGATCACAGCGAGGAAGGCCATCGCCACCAGCGCCCAACCCGAACCGGCCAGCAAGGCCGACCCGGCCGCGCCTTCCAGCTGACCCTTCAGGTCGCGCGAGTGTCGCTTCATCCAGACGACCATGTACGTGACCATGCCGACGGCGACAGCCCCGATGACGGTCTCCAGGCCCTCCTGCTGACGCTGCGGCAGATCCCGCGACAACGCGTCGAGGGCGACGCCGATCGCGAAACACAGCGCAACGGCCACGGCGACGCCCACCCAAACCCAGCGCAGCAGATCGATCCGACCGCGCTGGCGCAGGAACGCGGCGACGATGCCGACGATCAACGCCGCCTCGAGGCCCTCGCGCAGCCCGATGACGAAGGTAGGGAGCATGCCCGTCCCATCGATTAGGTAAGGCTAACTTTGGGCAGCCTACCCTGAGTCGCGGGGTCCCACGCACATGGCCAATCGCCAGCCGGGCGCTACCCGCCACGCCCCGCCTCCCCTACGGTCGTGACGTGCGCATCGACCTCAACGCTGACCTGGGCGAGGGCTTCGGTGTGTGGCAACTCACCGACGACGAGGCCCTGCTCCGAATTGTCACTAGTGCCAACGTCGCCTGCGGCTTCCACGCCGGCGACCCGGTCACCATGACCCGTGTGTGCGCGTCCGCGGCGCGACTGGACGTCGCGATCGGCGCCCAGGTCTCCTACCGAGACCTCATCGGCTTCGGGCGACGCCGACTGGACGTCGGAGTCGAGGAACTGAAGGCGGACATCCTGTATCAGCTAGGCGCGCTCGCGGCCTGCGCGCGAGCGGCCGGCACGCGCGTCCGCTACGTCAAGCCCCACGGGGCGCTCTACAACACCGCCGCCGACGACCCGAGATCTGCCGCGGCGATCGCGTCCGCGATGGCGGCGTTCGATCCCGCGATGCCCCTGCTCGGTCTGCCTGGGTCGGCCCTGGCCGACGCGGCCGACGCGATCGGAATCCCGTTCGTGACCGAGGCATTCGCCGATCGCCGCTACACCGCCCACGGTCGCCTACAGCCTCGTGGTGCGGCCGGCGCCGTCCTCGCCGAGATCGACGACGTGGTCGCGCAGGCGGTGTCGATCGTGCGCGACGGTCGCGCGCGAGCCGACGACGGCGCGGCCGTCGACATCCGTGCCGAGTCGATCTGCGTGCACGGGGACACTCCGGACGCGGTACCGATCGCCCGCGCGGTTCGCGCGGCCCTGACCGCGGCCGGCGCCGACGTGACCGCATTCACCGCATGAGCCCGACGCTCGCGGTGCGGTCCTACGGCGACCGAGCCGTACTCGTGGAGACGGACGAGTCCTTCGTACTGCCGGTCGCGCGGGCGTTGCTCGCGCTCGACGGGGTCAGCGAGGTCGTGCCGGCGGCGCGAACCGTGCTCGCGCGGATCGACCCCGCCCGCCTCACGCAGGTGACCATCACCCGCGCCCTGCGACGGGCAAGTGCGGACGACGCCGTGGACCAGTGGGACGATCCGGTCCTTATCGAGGTCACCTACGACGGGCCGGACCTCGGTCTGGTCGCCGCCGACGCCGGCTGCTCCCCGGCCGAGGTGATTCAGCGGCACTCTGCGCCGACCTACACCGTGGCGTTCTGCGGCTTCTCCCCGGGGTTCGCCTATCTCACCGGGCTGCACCCGAGCCTCGTGCAGCCACGACTGGCGACGCCGCGTGCCCGGGTGCCGGCCGGCGCGGTCGCCATCGCAGCGGGGTACACGGCGGCCTATCCGCAATCCTCGCCCGGCGGGTGGCGCCTGCTCGGACGCACCGACGCGGCTCTGTGGGACACCGCCCGGGTCTCACCGTCGCTGTTGCGCCCGGGCGACCGGGTGCGCTTCGTATCCGCATGATCGAGGTGGTGGAGCCGGGCCCGTTCGCCACGGTGCAGGACCTCGGCCGCACCGGATACGCACACCTCGGCGTGAGCCGCAGCGGGGCCGCCGATCGCGCCGCGTTCCGGTTGGCCAATCGGCTGGTCGGCAATCCGGACGGCACACCGGCCATCGAGTTCTCGTTCGGCGGCTTGGTCGTGCGCGCCGACGCGGCGGCCACCGTCGCCTTCACCGGCGCCCGCTGCGACGGCGTCGACTGGTCGGCCGCGCAGTCGTTACCGCCCGGCCGCGTGGTGCGCCTCGCCGCGCCGGGCCAGGGGTTGCGCAGCTACCTCGCGGTGCGGGGCGGCCTGATCGTCACACCCGTCCTGGGATCGTGCAGCACCGACACCTTGAGCGGTCTCGGGCCCGCACCGCTTCGGGCCGGCGACCGACTCCAGGTCGGGCCCCAGCCGATTGGCGATGTCTCCGGGGCGTTCGGGTCGTTCGGCCCCGTGTCCTCGACCGTCCGGGTCGTACTCGGCCCCCGCGACGACTGGTTCACGCCCGCGGCGATCGAGTCGCTCCGGCGCACGACGTGGCGGGTGCGCGCCGACTCCAACCGCGTCGGATTACGCGTGGACGGGCCGGCGCTGCCTCGCCGAACTGAGGCCGAGACGCGGGAACTGGCCAGCGAGGCAACCCTGCCCGGAGCTATCCAGGTTCCGCCGGACGGTCGCCCCATCGTGCTCGGCCCGGACGCCCCGGTGACCGGCGGCTACCCGGTGATCGCGGTCGTGCTCGACGCCGACCTCGACGCGCTCGGACAGTTGCGTCCGGGCGACCCCGTTGAGTTTCGTCCTGAACGGTTGCGCAACTAGCCCTCGGATGGACTAGTCGACGGATCGGGCGCGACGGACGCGGCGCACGATAAGCAGGACGACCAGGGCACCGACGCCGCCGATGACCGCCTTGCCCGCGGGCGACTGCGCTTTCACGAGCAGAGCAACCTTGAGATCCGAACCGATCCGCTTGGGACTGGCCCGTTCGACCAATTGGTCGATCGACGCGGCCAAGGCGTCGCGCGACTGCTCGATCTCGCGCTGGATGTCCTGCGCCGTCCGCTCAGGCACTCGTACCGCCCTTCCTGGCCGAACCCGTCTGGATGAACGACGAGCCTAGCGGGATTCCGAGTGCTTCGGG
>JAFAWL010000271.1 GCA_019241805.1 Actinomycetota bacterium | reverse complement strand
CGGCAATTCACCAGCCTCGACCACCTCTCGGCCGGTCGGGCGGCCTGGAACGTCGTGACGTCGTGGGACGCATTCACCGGCGAGAACTTCCGCCGCGGCGGTTACCTGGCTCAGACAGATCGGTACGAGCGCGCCCGTACGTTCCTGCGTACCACGTGGGAACTGTTCGACTCCTGGACGGGCGATGAGATCATCGCCGACAAGGACACGGGGAGGTTCCTCGACAGCGATCGAGCCGGCCGCTTCAATCATCACGATGCGTTCTTCGACATCGAGGGCCGCTTCAACGTCCCGCGCGGTCCCCAGGGCCGGCCGGTCATTTTCCAGGCTGGTGACTCCGACGAGGGACGTGACTTCGCCGCCTCCTCCGCCGACGCGATCTTCTCTCGGCACAGCACGCTGGTCGACGGCCAGGCCTTCTACACCGACGTCAAGGGCCGACTCCCGAAGTTCGGGCGCACCCGCGAGGAGCTGCTGATCCTGCCGGCGGCCACGTTCGTCCTCGGCGACACCGACGCGGAGGCAGCGGAACTGGCCCATGACATACGTCGCGCGCAGGTGTCACCGCAGACGGCGATCAAGTTCCTCGAGCAGCTCTGGAACCGGGATCTGTCCGACCACGACCCGGACGGGCCGTTGCCGGCCGTCGATCCGAAGGTCGGCGAGCACACGATCGCCCGTGGCCGGGCCAGCGTGCGCATGTATCCCGACCCGATCGCGATCGCGGCCGAATGGCGGGCCAAAGCCGAGGCCGAAAACCTGAGCACGCGTGAGCTGATCATCGAGGTGACCGGGCGGCAATCGTTCATCGGTTCCGCGGCCACGGTGGCGCAGACCATCAACGATTTCGTCCAACAGGACGCGAGCGACGGATTCATTCTCGTTCCGCACATCACCCCGGACGGCTTGGCCCCCTTCGTCGACCAGGTGGTTCCACTGCTGCAGGAACGCGGCGTGTTCCGTACCGACTACGAGGGCAGCACGCTGCGCGAGAATCTCGGCCTCGCGCCACTGCCCAAGCCGGGAACTGCGCCCGCGGCCGACCGGGTGGCCTCGTGAAGTTCATCAACATCACACTCATCACCCACGCGCCGAACCCGATCACCGGTGCGCAACCGTCGACCGCGCGACGCTTCCAGGAGGTAATCGACAACGCGTTACTCGCGGAGGAGTTGGGTTTCGACGGATTCGGTGTCGGTGAAAGGCACGAGCGACCGTTCATCTCGTCCTCGCCGCCGGTGGTACTCAGCCACATCGCGGCCCTCACATCGCGTATCAGGCTGTTCACCGCCGTAACGACGCTGAGCCTGCTCGACCCGGTACGCGCCTACGAAGACTACGCGACGCTCGATCACCTGTCCGGTGGTCGTTTGGAGCTGATCATCGGTAAGGGCAACGGTGCGGCGCAGCGTGACTTGTTCCACGTGACGCCGGAGGACCAGTGGGACCGCAACGCCGAGTCGTACGAGCTGTTTCGCACCATCTGGCGCCAGGGCAAGGTCACGGCCGAGCCGCGGTTCCGGCCGCGACTGGTCGACGCCGAGGTCTGGCCGCGGCCGCTGCAGCAGCCGGTGCGCGTCTGGCACGGTTCAGCCACGAGCCGCGAGTCGGTGGACCTGGCTGCCCGCTACGGCGACCCGTTGTTCTCCGCCAACGTCACCAATCCGATCGAGCCGTACGCCGAGCTGATCCGTTACTACCGGCAGCGTTGGGTGCACCACGGTCACGACCCGGCCCAGCTTGCGGTCGGCGCCGGCACGGCCGGGTACTACAGCTCGCGTAACTCGCAGGACGCGATCGAGACGTACCGCCCGGTGTTCGCAGGTTACCTGGCTTTCCAGAAGCGCCTCGGCGTCGAACCGGTATTTCCCACGCTCGAGGACTTCGTCGAGCGCAGTTCGGCACTGATCGGCAGCCCCCAACAAGTGATCGAGAAAGTGCATCGATACCACGAACAGTTCGGGCATTCGGTCTTGCACCTGCACGCCGACGCCGGCGGGCTCACCGAGGCCGAGCATCGCGCCAGTCTCGAACTGTTCCAGTCCGACGTCGCGCCCGTCCTTCGGCGTGACCTCCCCGATCCGCCGTGGGGGTGGGGACCCGGCCCGATCACCGACGACCACACCGAGCCGGCGGGGGCGGGCGCGACGGATGGCCACGATGCGTTTGCGACGACCGCGCTGACGGCCGTCGCGACCGGATAGGACACGCCGATGTCGTCTACTCCACTGAGCGTCCTGGATCTCGTGCCGATCTCGTCGGGATCGAACGCCGCCCAGGCGCTGCGCAACAGCATCGACCTGGCTCAGCAGGCCGAACGGCTCGGTTACGCGCGTTACTGGTTCGCCGAGCACCATCTCAATCCGGGAGTGGCGGGGACCTCTCCGGCCGTGGTGCTCGCGCTGACCGCCGCGGCGACCTCGACGATCCGGCTCGGTTCGGGGGCGGTGCAGATGGGTCATCGCACAGCGCTGTCCACCGTGGAGGAATTCGGGTTGCTCGATACCGTCCACCCGGGCCGATTCGATCTGGGCCTGGGCCGCTCCGGTGGACGGCCGCGCGAACCGAAGCAACCGGCGTTGGTCGGTGGTGGGGTGGCGGCAACCGTCGTCGACGGCTACACGCCGAACGGACTGCGTATCCCGCCACGCTTCTCGTTCACCCGGCTGATCGGTTCACCTCGCTTCGCCCTCCAGAAGCAGCTCTTGCAGCTCCCGGGTGCCGAGTCACAGGACTATGCCGACCAGATCGACGACGTGATCGCCCTGATCGCCGGTACCTATCGCTCGACCGAGGGTGAGCAGGCTCATGTCGTGCCGGGGGAAGGTGCCGAGCTGCAGTTGTGGATCCTGGGCAGTAGCGGTGGTGAGAGCGCTGAGGTCGCCGGTGAGCGCGGCTTGCGGTTCGCCGCCAACTATCACGTCAGCCCGGCCACGGTCCTGGAGGCGGTCGACGGGTACCGCGCCGCGTTTCGCCCGTCAGCCGTGCTCGATCGCCCCTACGTCAGCGTGTCGGCCGACGTCGTGGTCGCGCCCGACGAGGACACGGCGCGCGAGTTGGCGACCGGGTACGGGTTGTGGGTGCGCAGTATCCGCACTGCCGAGGGAGCCATCCAGTTCCCGACACCCGCCCAGGCTCGTCGCTACGAATGGAGCGACGCGGATCGCGAATTGGTGGCCGATCGCGTCGAGACCCAGTTCGTCGGCTCGCCGGCCCAGGTCGCCGACCGGCTGAAACGCCTGCGGGATGCGACCGAGGCTGACGAGCTGGTCGTCACGACGATCACGCACGACCATCGTGACCGGGTGCGGTCCTACGAGCTGCTCGCGGCCGAGTGGGCGCGCCGGTGACAACCACCCTGCTCGTGGGCAATCCGCGTCCGCGCTCGCGCACGTTCGAGGCGGCGCGGCTGGTTGCCGAAACACTGTCGGGTGCCCCACCGGACGTTGAGATCGACGTCGTCGACTTCGGGTCGGCATTGTTCGACTGGAACGACGCGGGCGTCGCGCGCGCGGTCGCTCAAGTGGGGGCGTCCGACCTGCTGGTCGTCGCCACGCCGACCTACAAGGGCACCTACACCGGCCTGCTCAAGCTGTTCCTCGATCGTTTCGGTGCCGGCTCGTTGAACGGTGTCATCGCCGTCCCGTTGATGCTCGGCGGCGACTGGCGACACTCATTAGCACCGGAGGTGTTTCTGAAGCCGGTGCTGGCCGAACTAGGCGCGAGCACACCGACGCGCGGGTTGTTCCTGCTCGACTCCGACTACAACGAGTCGGAGGCTCTGACCGACTGGCTGAACGTGGCCCGCACCCAGCTGCCCGAGCGCGTACTCGCCCCCACGGTGGCCCGATGACCGTGACGACAGCCCTCGATCCGGCCCGTCTGCGGCGGGTGTTCGGCGCTTTTCCCTCAGGAGTTACCGCAATCGCCGCGCTCATCGGCGGGCGTCCGGTCGGACTGGCCGCGAGTTCGTTCACCTCGGTGTCGCTCGATCCGCCGCTGGTCTCGGTGTGCGTCGCGCACTCGTCGACGACCTGGCCGGTCTTGCGGCCGGCGCCGCGCGTCGGTGTCAGCGTGTTGTCGGCCGGCCAGGAGGATGCGTGCCGACGCTTGTCCGCCCGCGACGGTGATCGATTCGCGGCACTGGACTGGCGAAGCCACGACAGCGGCGCGGTTGTGTTGGCCGACGCGGGTGCCTGGCTTGAATGCAGCATCGAACAGCAGGTGCGGGCCGGTGACCACGACATCGTGATATTGCGTGTGCACGACCTGGACGCCGACGAGGCGATCAGCCCGCTGGTCTTTCACGGCAGTCAGTTCCGGCGGTTGTTGGCATGACGAGGACTTCGCTGCCCCCACCGGAGAATTTCGCCAGTTCGATCGACGCCTATCGCTACGGCGAGTACCGCCGCGTCAGTACGCCCGACCCGGCTGCCCGGTATCGATTCGCCGACCGCGTCACCGGCGATGGACGAAGCGGCTTCACCGCGATGCGCGATCGGTATCACGTCTACGTCGGGTGGTTCTGCCCGTTGTCGCATCGCGTGACCATCCAGCGTGCGCTCAACGGCCTGCAATCGCAGATATCGGTTTCCTACGTCGACGGATTGCGCGACGCTCGCGGCTGGGCCTTTCGGCCGGCGACCGGTCCGGACTCCGTCAACGGCTTTTCGTTGTTGCACGAGGCTTACGTGGCCAGCGATGCCGGCTATGACGGCCCGGTATCGATCCCGGTTCTCTGGGATCGGCGGAAACGGCGAATCGTCAGCAATGATCCCGACGCGATCGAGCATGATCTGGCCGTTGAATTCGCCCAGATCGCGCAGACGCCGGCGAACACGTATCCGCTCCGGCTGCGCCCGCAGATCGACGAGCTCACCAGCCAGATCAGAACATTCGAGCGCACGGTGCCTCGGGCGATCTATTGGGCCGATGCCAAAAACGAGTTACGTACGGCTTTGCGCGACTACGACCGGCGCCTAGACCATGCCCCGTATCTGCTGGGTGATCACCTCACCATCGCCGACATCCGGCTGTGGGTGAGTCTGGTGCGCTACGACACGGGGGTGAATGCGCACGGGGCCGCCGGACCCCAGCTACGGCGCTTCGATCGTTTGTGGGAGTTCTGCCGGACGCTCTACCGCCGGCCAGCCTTTCGGCTCACGACCGACTTCGACGCGTTCCGGGCGCCGCTCACTCCGGTCAACGGTTGGGACGACGAGCCGACCTCGGCG
>JAFAWL010000102.1 GCA_019241805.1 Actinomycetota bacterium | reverse complement strand
TCGCCCGGACAGCGGCTCCACCACGTGGTCCTCGCGGCTGCGATACATCAGGATCGGTGAACGCACCGCCGGCAGATCGGCGAGGGTCACCGCCCACAGCTTCTGCAGAGAAGCGAAAGCCTTCACCGGTGTGCGGTCGAACGCGGGCTCGTCGGCTCCGGGCTTCTTGATGTCGCCGCCGATCGACGGTCGCGAGGTGATCAGCCAGGAGATGTAGGGGGCGAATTTGGCGTCGAAACGTTCAGTCCCGTACGACGGGTTCACCAGCACCAGGCCGGCGACGTCGCGTCCCTTGACCTCGGCCAGGCGGGTGACCAGCGTGCCGCCCATCGAGAGCCCGACGGCGAAGACCTGTTCGCAGCGATCGGCCAGCTCGTCGAAGGCGGATTCGATTTCGCCGTACCAGTCGGTCCATCGCGTCCGGTTCGCGTCGCGCCAGGTCGTGCCGTGGCCCGGGGGCAGCGGCAGCCGAACCGTGTAGCCCGCGCCCGCCAGATGCTCTGCCCAGGGGCGCACGCTGGCCGGAATACCGGTGAAGCCGTGGCTGACGACGACTCCGACCGGACCGCCGTCTGCGCTGTACGGCTGGGCTCCGGGCATCAGCGGCACGAGAACCTCGGGAGCACTGGGACCTCACTTCACCAGCAGGATGTTCGACGGGAGTGTTCTACAGACCGTGTACCACAAATCGGGCATTCGACAGATCGGGCATTCGACAGATGCAGCTTCCCGTCAATCATGCCTTGCCGCAGCGTCCCTCGGCGAGATCCGGGTGTGCCGGCGCATCTGCGCGGGCCAGGTCCACAGGTTCTGCGCCCTGATCGACCGCACATCCGGGGCCACGCGAATTGTGACGCCGGGTCAGTTGTGGGGGATTGTCGCCGAACTGGGTGCGGCATTACTGTCGCGGGGAACCGCTCGTCGGCGGGAAACTCGCTGGAGCTGCTCGCTTCGGACGCGATTTGAGCACAGAGGGTAGGCGTACGGCGTGTTGTATTGGCTCGCGAAGTACGTGTTGATCGGACCGTTGCTTCGTTCGATCTGGCGGCCCTGGGCCGAGGGGGTCGAGAACGTCCCCTCGGACGGGCCGGCAATCCTGGCCAGCAATCACCTCTCGTTCTGCGACTCGTTCTTCATGCCGCTGCTGGTACCGCGCAAGGTCACCTTCCTGGCCAAGGCGGAGTACTTCACCACCCCTGGGCTCAAGGGTCGCCTGTCGCGCATGTTCTTCGCCGGGGTCGGTCAGGTGCCCATCGATCGGGCCGGCGGCGACGCCGCGCGGGCCGCGCTGGTCACCGGAGAACGGCTGCTGCGCGGCGGGCATCTGCTGGGCATCTATCCGGAGGGCACCCGGTCGCCGGACGGACGTTTATATCGCGGCAAGACGGGGGTCGCCCGGCTGGCGCTGGAGGCCCGCGTACCCGTGATCCCCGTCGCCATGATCGGAACCGAGGTCATCCAACCGCCCGGCCGACGATTCCCGCGACTTCGTCCTCGACCGGGCGTCCGTTTCGGTCGACCGCTGGATTTCTCCCGCTACGAAGGGATGTCCGGCGACCGCTTCGTCGAGCGGTCGATGACCGACGAGATCATGTACGAATTGATGGAGCTGTCCGGACAGGAGTACGTGGACAGCTACGCCGCCAAGGTGAAGCAGGAGCAGGGCCTGGATGTCGGCTTCGGGGCCAACCGCGCCGGTGTCTCGGGCCGGACCGAACTGCGTGAGGCCGCCGACCGGATACCGAGCGAGCGCGCCGGCTGACGTGCGTTTCTTCTACGACTGCGAGTTCATCGAGGACGGCCGCACGATCGATCTCGTTTCGATCGGAGTGGTCGACGAGACCGGTCGCGAGTTCTACGCCGTATCGAGCGAATTCGACCCCGACCGGGCCATTCCCTGGGTGCGGCGGCACGTGCTGGACAAGCTGCCGCCGCCGGCCGACGCCGCGTGGCGCTCGCTCGCACAGATCCGCGTTGATCTGCTGGCCTACTTCTTGGAGCCGCGCGAGACGGTCGAATTGTGGGCCTGGATGTCGGCCTACGATCACGTGGCGCTGGCGCAACTGTGGGGCGACATGCGCTCGTTGCCGCGCGAAATTCCTCGTTTCACCCATGAGCTTCGCCAGTTTTGGGAATCGGCCGGCAGCCCGCCGCTCCCGCCGGCGCCACCGGATCAACACGACGCTCTGGCCGACGCGCGTCACAACCTTGCGCGGTGGCAGGCGCTGCGGTCGTCGGCCCAAGAGGTTCACTAGGCTTCCCGCGATCGGCAGATCCTCGAGGGAAGGACCGTCATGCGCATCGGAGTGCTCACCGGCGGCGGCGACTGCCCCGGACTGAATGCCGTCATCCGGGCGGTCGTCCGTAAAGGCGTCGGCGTTTACGGCCACGAGTTCGTCGGCTTCCGGGACGGCTGGAAGGGGCCGCTGGAGGCGCTGACCGTCCCGCTCGGCGTTCCGGAAGTGCGGGGCATCCTGCCGCGCGGCGGCACCATTCTCGGTTCCTCGCGCACGAACCCGTTCAAGATCGAGGGCGGGGTGGAGCGGGTCCGCCAGAACCTGCACTCGCTGTCGGTCGACGCTCTCGTCGTGATCGGCGGGGAAGACACCCTGGGCGTAGCAACCGCGCTGCACGAGCTCGGCGTCAACGTCGTCGGCGTTCCGAAGACGATCGACAACGACCTCAACGCCACCGATTACACCTTCGGCTTCGACACTGCGGTGAATATCGCGACCGAGGCGATCGATCGACTGCACACGACGGCCGAGTCGCACCATCGTGCGTTGATCATTGAAGTGATGGGCCGGCATGCCGGCTGGATCGCGCTGCACTCGGGGCTGGCCGGCGGGGCGAACGTCATTCTGATTCCCGAGATCCCGTTCTCCATCGAGCGCGTCTGCGCCTACGTCGAAAGCCGATTCCAGTCCCACTACTCGCCGATCATCGTGGTCGCCGAAGGGGCGACGCTCGACAGCGGCGAGAAC